>UQXT01000019.1 GCA_900545075.1 uncultured Collinsella sp.
CCGCGGCTACCACAGCGGCTACTCGGTCTTCGGCTCCATGGCCCGCGCCGCCCGCGGCGCCCGCAACAGCGCCTCCACGCTCGATTACGGCGTCGGGGCCTTCACGGGGGAGGATCCCAACGCGCCCGTCTACGATGACGGCCTGGGCGACCGCCCCTCGCAGATGGAGCTCACTGACGACGCGGCGTCGAGGATCTGGGGCCTGTACTACCCGGCCTACGGCGCCGAGGGCCCCATGTCCAACCTGCACGAGGCGCTCGCCGCGGGCGACCCGCAGGACTACACGACCCTGATGAGCCTCGCCCTCAACGTGGCGGAGTGGTGCGAGCAAAACGGCACGCCCGACACGCACGGCTGGTTCGACGACCCCGCCTACCCGGGCGACTACGTCGACGCCGGCACGTTCTACCTCATGGCGTACTCGTTCTGGGAGCGGGAGGCCGAGGCGCGGCGCGTGGGGCCGATCGAGCCGCTTGCGGACGACATGAGCCGCTTCATCCTGCGCCACCTGAGCGACTGGTCGCGCGAGAACGCCCACGCCTACCGCTGGCGCGGCGACTGGCGCGACGCTGACTACTTCGACAAGGACCGCCTGTAGGCGGCGGAGGGGGAAACACGGATGGCAATTAATCAGAACGGGTCTGGCCGCGGGGGCGCCGGATCCAACGGATCGGATATCAACGATATCGTGAACCGCTTGGGCGGTCCGCGCGTAGTGATCGTTCTTGCCGTGGTGATAGTCATCGCGATTGTGGCGGTCACGTCCATCACAAGCGGCATCTCCGACACCAATCGGCAGACCGAGCAGCGCGCCGAGGCCAAACAGCAGCAGGAGGATGAGGCGGCGCGCGCTCAGCGTAAAAAGGAAAAAGAGGAGCGACACCAGGAAGAAGCGAAAAAGGCCACGGTACTTACGCTCGATGAGATTACGGACGAGGCGCTGCGCTCGGACTTAGCGCTCGATGCAGACGAGGACGGCAATATTTCGCAAGAGACTGCGGATGAGGCTAGCTCAATCGACGTTGAGTCGTTTGATTCGCTTCCGCTGTTGGCCAACTTCCACAACATCACGACGTTTGGCATCGGCGACTACGACAGCGAAAGCTACGACATAAGCTCCATTAGCAATATCACTCATCTGTCCATTGGCGACTGCTCGGTGCCTCAAGTTGATCTCACACGTTTTCCTCAGCTACAGCGCGTTACCATAAACAGGCTCGAGAGCCCCGTCGATACCTTGAATGCCAAAAACATGTCCTCGTTGACGAACGTCCAGATCGAAGGCCTTGATGGCAGCATTGGGACGCTTGACCTGTCGGGTGATGTGAACCTCGAGGTTCTGAAGATCAGTAGCAGAGTCGACACGCTTAATCTGTGCGGGGCAGGCAGGGAAGATGCCTTCCATTACACTTTTACGCCCAATTGCGTTGGCAAGATCTTGTACGACAGCGACACGAGCAGCAGCCTGGTCGAGTATTTGCAAAAAATGAGCAGTGACTACGGCTACACCATGGAGCAGCAGTAGCGATGCGCTCAAGTGAGGAGAAGCGATATGGCGAATTTTAAGCCCGACATGTCTTGGCGGGATAGCGAACGGGTTCAGCGTGTGACCGGGCAGCCTTCGGGCGGGGCTCATGAGCAGGCTGCCGAGACGCCGGATGTGCGGGTGAATATGCGTCCGAACGGGCAAGCAACCGAACAGTCTGCTGGGCAGGCGCAGCAGATGCCGGGGCGTTCGACAAGTCGGATCCCTCGCCCTGCCAGCCAGCCGAATGGACAGGCGGCTGAACGTGCAAATGAAGCCGTCTCTCGCTTGGGCGGCGTTCGCGCCCTGGTAGTGCTTGCGGCGGTTGTGGTCATAGGTGCGGTTGCCGCCTTCTCCGTGATTGGCGGCGTCGGTGACGTGCAAGGCGGCGGGGGAGCCTCGTCGAGCGCCTCTAAAGAGTCGAGCTCAACTGACGCCTCTGGCTCCGAGACTAAGAAAGAAAAAGGTCTCGTCGATGTTGATGCAATCACGGATGATACCCTGCACGGGCTGCTTGCCGACTACGATAACGATGACGATGGCCAGCTGACCGCCAAGGAGACCCAGCGCATCACAGAGCTGGTCGTGAGTGACGAGGTGACGGACTTCACGCCCATTAGCAAGCTGGACAAGCTCGACACGCTCGGCATCAATACCCTGAGCGCCAAGAGTGCAGACTTTAGCGAGCTCGAGGCACTCGAGGTGCTCAAGTTTGGCGACATGACGACCCAGGACCTCGACCTGAGCGTCTGTCCCAAGCTTAATTCCTTTAAGATCGAGGGTCTTAAGGGTGCTGTCAATTCCATCAACGCCTCGGGTCTTAAGAATCTAATGTTCTTTACCGTTGACCAAGGCCTTCAGGGTGACGTGGAGAAGATTGATCTTTCGAACGATGACATTCTTGGCGCACTCGAGATTACCTGTAACGTTGGTGAGCTTAACCTGTCGGGTTGCAGCCACTCGTTCCCCAAGCTCAACATTGCCGCTGATCATATCGACAAGATCGTGGTCGACAGCAACACCAACGCGGACCTGGTGGCCACCCTGCGCGATCTTTGCACCCAGAAGGGCTGGACGCTGGAGGAGCGGTAGGGTCTCTTGAAGCGGCAGAGTAACTTTTGCTGCAAGGCCATAAACGAACAAAAAGAAGCGGGGCTCGGTTTGAACCGAGCCCCCTTTATTTCTATTTCTGAACAGCAGCTGCCTTCTTTTTTCCTCCTCGAGTAGCTCGCCAAGTTGCTTGCCGCCTTCGGTCTTCCAGTCAGCCATGCCACTACTGCAGCGACCGATAACAAACGCAGATGCAGCAGAGGGGGTTGGGAATACCAGATCATCGCTTAGGATGTTGTCCTCATTGATGAGGTGCTGGTATTTTTGACGGCTTTCATATGTGGGCTTGCGGGCAGATGCGGTGGTGCCTTCGGCAATTTTTGAGCCGCCCTTTACAACGAAGCCATCGCTAGTGAAGAACCCATATGCTTTGGATCCACGACCGAACGTATGAAGCTTGATTTCCGATATGTCTTGTGGGGCGCTGATTTTGATGGGGATGTCTTCGATTTCTTCAGTAGCGTCTTCTTGCATATGATCGATGGCAGCTTTGACTTTATTGGCAAGCCATTGAACAATACAGTCTCTAATAAAGAAATAATCAGGACCTTGGGCTTCGTTCTTGAGCAAGTCGATCAGTTTTGGCAATATGCCCTCGACGCCATTGACCTCTTTGATTTTTGTCCAAGTTTCGCAAGCATTTGTGTAGGCGGCTTCAGAATCCTTTTCATTATCAAAATGCAGCTTGGATTTATCTTTCAGTTTGTCTGCAACGGTTTTTTGAGCAGCCCAAAAAACCGGAACACAAAGGCTTCCGTGGTGTTTTTCACTATCGTTTCGAGTGTCAATTTGATTCGTGCGAAACGTGTTGAATTCATATCGGCAAGGATCGCTTGTAAGGTATTCTTCTGTAATAAATGCTAGGAGGATATCGCTTTTGGACAGGTCTTTATCGATCTTCTCTGGCCAGTTATCGCCGATACTGATTGAATTTAAGTCGATCACTTTTTCCACTCGGTATTCGGTGTCCTTGAGAAGATCATTGTTAAGCTTGTCCATTGTTCGGTTAACAATATCTAGGAGATGGTTGAATAGATTGTCGTTGCGTCTGTAGCTAATAAAGACCTTTACCAGGGTGTTGCCATTTTCATCTTTTTCAACCCCTAGCATGGACTGCTGCTGGCTCATGGGTTCCTCCGTTTTGCCGACTGCTGTTATTTGACGATGCTGCCCTTGGCGATGCGGGCTGAGAGGGCGACGATGATTCGGTCGTAGGCGTAGACGTCCTTGCCCAGCAAGAATCCACGGGCGCCGAGTATGTCGTTGTCGGGTGTCATGTAGGCGTGACGCATGAGGGGCTCAGATTTATTCGTGCCTTCGGGCTTGTCTTCGGGCTTCTCCCCTTTAAGAAAAAGACCGACGCTATATGCGCGCCTGCGCTGATCCCTCTCGTCCTCTCTGGTGCCGTGCCCCAGCTCGGTCATACCTATTGCCTGACTGTAAGCGAGCCAGCGCTCGTGCTCTATATCGCCCAATAGGCAGATAGTTTTAATTCTTCTGCGATAATTGGCTTCATTGTTGGCGAAGGTCTCCAATGTATCGCCTTTCTTTTTATTTTCGAGTAGGTATTGTCTTACCAGATGACCATTGTCTAGGCCTTCGCTTCTTCCGCCTTCTAGTTTCGCCAGATAGTCGTTTTCGAGCGTATCGATGGTTTCCGATAGACCAACCGACCAAAAGCGACTGGGAAGATACGCGGCCGACGCGCGACTGCTGCATTTGTTCCACTCGTTCTTGTTGAATTTGTCGCGCGCCATATCGTCTGTCATGGAGGCATCATAGCTGACGGTGGCATGGTCAAAGTTGCACATCTCATATACCGCATTGAGCTGTATGGCGCGCTGTTCAAGCTTATTATTGAGGAGATTGTCGTAGGTAAAGAAAGCCTTGCGAGAACCAAAGGGATGCATGATTCCGACGATGAGGCGCTTTTCCTTTTCGGTACTTGTTTCGGTCATGGCGAGCTTTCTTAAGGCTTTAAGAATCTCTTCGCTTTCGATATGAGGACAAATTACAGGGCGCTGCTTCATGTAGTTGGGAGTGCCATGCTCGACAAAGCGGTTGAAAATCTGCCGTTGCAACATAAGGGAGCATGAGAGGTTCTGGCTGCAGCTGCCCGTGGTTACAAAGGCATAAACGAATGCGTTATCGGGCAGCAGGACACAACTGTCATCACATGCCACGCGCTTGCTCTGAAGGTCGTAGTGCAGAGCTGCGACGCTGTTGCCTGCCATAAGGCGGTCAAGCGTGATTGAGGGGGCGCTGGCCTCGATAAAACGCACCGTAGGTGTCCCGTCTTTGATCTCACCGAGCATTTCGGGATATCGTGCCGCCTCGCGCTCGACGATTTCGTGGGCATTAGGATCGACGATCACAATGCTGAGCTTTACCTGTGGCAGACGGCCCATCCAGTATGCGGTGCGTGCCGCCTGCATACCGTAATCTCCTGCGCCAATTACGAGCACTGTGAGGTTTTGGAGCTTGGTGCTGTCGTCGCGGGTGATGTCGACAGGAGCAAGCCATCTGAAAAGGGGTGCCTCGTCCAGAACGTTGTAGATTTCGTTTTGCGTACGAGAAACCAGGTGCAGATTGACGTTTTTTGGATAGGGCTTGATGGCATCAAAAACTCTCGGGTCGTCGGGGTTGCTGTGAAGACAATGCAGCGTGATCTCAAAAGGTGGCTCGTCGGTTTGGAACTGCTGGTTAAGCAGGTACTGCTGGTTAAGCGTCTCGAGCATGTCGATCGTTGTGCTTACATTTCGCTCGGTTTTTTCGGAAGTTGCAACGATGTCGATATGTTTAGTGCATCTTGATCGAGTTCGATCGGTAGTGGTCTTCAGGACATCGGCTGCGCCGTCTTCGGTGAAGGCGTAGCGTACATATCCTTGGCAGAGGTTGCGCAGTATACGCTGGCGGTCGCCGTCCTCGTCGCAGTCAAGACAGAAGACGAGAGCGATGTCGCCGCCGTTGGCCTTATTGAGCTTTCCATCTTTGATGTCGTTGACGATATCGCGCGTGAGCAACTCAGTGTTGGCGTCAACGCTTTCAAAGACAATCACATGGTTGGCATGCTTGAGGTGATGCTTGATCACGCTGCCCGAGAGGCGTGTGACGACGGCGTTGAAGGCAAGTAGGCCAACTTCAACGGGAAGGGCAATGATGTATGCGAGTGTTAGCAGCGAATAGAACAGGCGGCATGCTTGGTTGGGGATGACGCCGTTGACGACCGATGTTATATCGGTAAGGCCAGTCTGGATGGTTGTTGTCCAGCCGACTGTGAATAGGTTGGTGATGAACCAGCTGATATAATTCCAGCTCCCTGGTTCCCAGCCCTCGCCAAGGTCGGATGAAAAGCATTGCTCCCAGGTAACGGGCGCGAACAGGAAAAGGGCTCCAATGGCAAGGACGATGAAGGCGACGAGGCGACGATCATAATCTATTTCATGGCCAAAGAACCTGTACTGATGACTGTGGAGCTCCAGGAAGACAGAGCAACAGAGTGCGACGAAAGCGATCAGGGGCGCTAGGGTCCATAAGATTTCAGCCAAAGTAGTAACCTCCTAGGATTAGAGGGCAGTGTGAGCAAATGGGCATATCTTCCCACCGCCTACGTAAACATGCGATCTCTCAGCTCGGCCGCCTCGTTAATCTCGACGTTGGTGCGGCCTTGGAGATCTTCGGTGCGCTTGCTGGTGAGCTTGCCGTCCTTTAGCCCGTAGGTGGTGTACTGAACGATTGCGCCGGCGGTTTCGGCTGCCTGACGTAGGGGCTCGTAGGTGTCGGTTTGCTCGCACCATGCATAGAAATCATCAACGGTGGCGTTGGGATTGCCACTAAGGAGTCGATACCATTCGCGTCCAAAGCTGCCAAGGACCGAGAACGTCTTTTTCTCGACAAGCTTGTCGCCCTTGTATTTGTAGTCCAGCGTGAGGTCCACCAGATAGGCGGCTCCCGTTTCAAAGGCGTTCTCGTTGCCCTGATGACCGATGACCTCGGCCTCCGGATAGTACTTACCAATAAACTCGGCGGCATCGCCTTCGTAATCGGCAACGATGCGCACGCTCTGCACCTTGCCCCGCTTGTACGTGTAGTGCAGGATGCGCAGCAGTCGCTCCTGCCAAAACGCATAGGAAAACAGGTGGTCGACAAAGTGCGGCTTCTCAAGCCGATTGGCCTGATCCATCCAAACGGTTTGGAACAGTTGGTAGTCGGCCTGCGGCTCGCCCGTGACCTCGCGGAACCACTGTACGGCGACGTCGGCGGGGATATAGAACGATAGTCGCTCCTGCGGAGTACCGCTCTTGGTCGTTTTGGCGCGCAGGGGAATCTCGACCTCGTAGCCAGAACCGTCGTCCGTTCCGCAGTTTAAAACGGGCGGCAGCATAAACTGGCAGGGGCCCTCGTCGCATACGCGCATCGGCTGGGGGCTTACAGGTTGCCCGTCAAACTCCATCTCGATGTCTGTGTCGTCTTCTTCGTCCTCGTCATCATCTTCGATGCCAAGGTCGTAGCCGGTGTAGTAGTCATCCAGGTGTCGTTCGTTTACATTTCGCCCGTTTACGACGTCAAAGACGGTAACGCCCGTCATGCGGTCGCAATACTTTGCGACTTCAAAGAGGTTGCAGCTCTCCTCGGGCGTAAAGTTATCCATGCGGTGCAGGAACTCGGTAGCACATTCCTCGGGATCATAGCCGTCCATGTCGCTGTCACCGACCCAAAAGTTGGGATCACGATTGCTTTTGAAGTACCACCAGTACCAGACGGGGCAGAATACCGCATTTACGCCAAAAAAGACTTTCTGGATGATGTTGCCGTTGCCGTCGAACTTGTAATCGAGCGGCAAGTTAACAACCGGATCGTTTGATGTGTCACGCGCCATGGTGTGCTCCCTGCGATGATTTGTGTTGCGCGTGCAGGCCAGATTCGATGCATCTGGCCTGCACGCGCCTGTTACTTCGCATACTAGGCCGCCTGCGCTGCATTCTGTTGCGCAACATCGTGGACGGCGCGGTTCGACGTCCAGGGCCGATGCCGCGCAACAGATATATGGCTTGGCCGTGCCAATCGCTCTCTAGTAGCGCGCCGAGCGCTGGGCGTTGCCCGGGTTGTAGCCCGCCCAGGCGGCGATGACGTCCGACTCAACGACGCTCGTTGCAATGTTGATAAAGCTGCCGGTACGGGGCAGGTCGGTGTGGAAGTCTTCGAGCAGGTTGGGCTGGAACCTAAAGTCCTCAAAGTTGATGGTGTTGGGGTTGTAGAGCTGACAAGTACCATCCTCGGTAGAGATCGGGCCAACCATGTAAACGGCCTTGTGCTCTACGACCTCGGTATCGTCGACGTCAATCACCTCTCCGCGATCGTGCGCGGCAGCGGCGTGCTCCATGAGCTCGAGGAATCGGTCGGCTTCGGCGCGGCAGAGTACGCAGCGCGAGAAGAGCACCGTAAGGGCATAACCCGTTTTACGACCCAGTTTTTCTCGCAGCTCGCCAAATCGTTGCGACTGCTCCGGGGTCATGCGCGTCTTGGATGGCGCGGTCTGCTTGAGTCCGCACGTCTTAAGGAACATCGCGTTGCCCTTGCGCAGGGCGCTCATGGCGGCAGAGTCGCTTTTTGCCGCGGAGACGTCGATGCGTCCTCCCTCGGGAATCTGCTTATAGCGAGAGAAGCCCTTCTCGCCCTCGACGGGCATCCAGTGCGTAATGACGTCATTATCCACTACGCTAAAGCGGCACGTAAAGGGCGCGCCGATTGCCGGTGCCTCGCCGTAGAACTTTACGCGTACGGCTTGGTCGGTATCCGCCATCCACATCATAAAGCGATGGCTATTGTCGCCGTCATGGCTCCGGAGCTTTGCAATAAGGTAGCAAACCGAGTCGCAACGGCTTTCGAGTGCGGCGCCTCTTCCGGTGGCAATGGCGCTTATACCCTGGGCCTTGAGCTCGATGTCGCGGTGCAGCGCGTTGAGCTCTTCGGATGTCAACAGGTCTTGGCCGAGAAGCCCCGCGACAAGCGCGCCGACTTCTATGTCGGTAGTAAGGGCGGCGTCGATAACCTTGCGGTGCGCTTGGTGGCTTGCATAAGCCGGCATAGGTTTGCGGCCTGTGGCAAATCCAAATGGGTCGCGGATCTGGTCGCCGCCGCGATAGAGCGGCTCTAAAAAGAACATGTTCATGTCGTTTCGCTTGCCCTGCTTTTGACCGTAGGCATCGAGGGAATTCCAGACATGCTTCTCTGCAATGGGGTTCATCCACAGGCTGATTTTCGATTTTTCTGCCGAGGAGGTCGAAGTGCTCTTTTTGGAGCTTGCGGCGGGACGAGAAACCGGTTTCTGGTATCCAGCGGGGAGAACTTGCTCAAGATCGAATTTTTTAAGCAGCCTAACGTAGACTCCGACCGATGCTTCTTCTGCCATTTCCGCCATGACCGACTGCGAAGGGTCATCGACAAAGGAAATGCGCGTTTTGCCATCATCGGAGACCGCCTGGCAGTAGCCGCATCGAAGTGCAACGTAGCCTTCGTTTTCGCTGCCACGGTCAAAGTACATCTGCTCTTTGCAGCCGAGTGTGCCGGGGACGAATGCGGTCGGGTTTGCTATGTCGGGGATCGTAATGGCAGCGCCGGTCGCGCGTTTGAGCTCATCGAAATACTCGACGTACAGCGGAATGTTGTAGTGCTGGACTAGTGCCTCGAGAACGATGGCGTTGGGCACGGAGTGCGCCACGCGATAGCGCACGGAGTTATAGCCCCATTCGACATCGGTTGCATCATCGGGGATTCCGTGACCCACCATGGTCCTCAGGACCTCATCGGGTGAGTCAAACGTGCTATCGGGCGTACCGCAAATCGCCTGGAGTGAGAACCCGCCAAAGCACTTTTCGAGATCATTGCGGATATACTCGCAGCAGTCATGATTGGGAAAGACGATGCGAAACGTCATCGCGCCCATGGCCTGGGACATGTAGACGTCGCTTGACTCCTGGGCTTGCGTCTCGGCCGACTTCTTTTTGCGTTTGCTTGCCGCAGAAGACGATTTTTTGCGCGAGGGCGCCGGCTGGGGCTCCTCTTGGGCGCCAAACTGGTCCTTGAGAAAGTCGAAGTACAGGGACACGTTTCCGCGCTGCGCATACGAACGCATGATGGGGTCGGTGGTGTCCTCAAAGTACTTTTGGCTTCCGTCGGGCATGGACATGGTTCCCATGCCGCAGCGGAATAGGGTGTCGGTGGCACCGTCGAACCCCTCCGGGAAATACACCCAGCAGCTCTTGTCGACCACGTTTGCAAACGAGACGCTATCGCCCTGCGCATCGGCGATCACGGCGCCGGCAGCGAGCTCATCGGCATCGGTGTACTCGTAGTAGACGGGAATGCCGATCATCTTGGAGATGGTCTTGGCAACCTCCAGCGAGGGGATGCCGTTGTATTCGTACTGGAGCGAGTTGTAGCCCCAGACGACGTTGGTGACCTCTTCGCCGTCGGACCCGCAGGTTTCCAGGGCGGCATTGGTGGCGTCGGTCGGATCCATGTGCTGGAAGTCCTCGTAATCGGGGATCACGGCAGCAAAGCAGAACTCGCCATAGTCTCGCTCCAGGGCAGCTTTGGCCTGCATGCAGATATCGTGGTTGGGAAACACGATGCGATTGACAATCTGGTTGATCGAGATCCCTCGGTCGGTATCTTGAAGCAGATGCTCAAAAATCTCGTCCATCGTTCCTTCTTTCGTATGCGGTGGAAGCCCACGATCCCGGTTTTAGGGCTCGTGGCTTTGCTAACCCGAACGCTACCGCCCCGATGGGCGAGAACGTTGCGCAACATCCGCGAGTGCGCAAATTGCAATGCGGAACGGTCTGTGCTGGGGCGTTTTGAGAGCGGATCCGTCTCGTTCCCGGCAATGTTGCGCAACGTCTGCTCGGTATGGATTTCTACACTTGGGTTGTCCAAAAGGGATTCGGTTCTTGAATGAGGGATGAACGATGAGCAGGAACTCTTATTACGATGACGATATGTCCGAAGAAGATTACGAGCGGGTCATGGAGCATATGTACGAGCTTGAGTGCGAACTCGAGGAGCCTCATGACGCTCGCACCGACCAGTTGATTCGCGAGGAGCTCGAGGATCTTTCGAGTGCCATGTTGTTTGAGCCGGTGGTCAAAAACGGTGAGTACCTTGGTGAGCGCGACCATGTGCCCGGGTATTGGACGGATCGTCGCGATTTGGAGTCCGAGTCTTCAGGCGCTTCGAGCGATGTCGACGAGGTGGAAAAGGATGAGCCGTTTGATTTGATCGGCTATCAGGGTTCTTCTTCGGGTGGCTCGGTACTCGACATGTTTACTCCCATTTTAAGGAGTCGCGTGTTCTGGATCTTCATCGCGTTTTTGGTGTTTATCGGCCTGCTCGACATGTTCTACGACAGTTTTATTGTTCCTTCGGGCTTCGCTATTAGCCGCATCAATTTCCAGGGCTTGGTGCTGCTGGCGATTGTCGTTGCATGCATTGCCCTGAGGCGTCGTCGCCGTTAACGGCGGTATTGACGCAGTTTCCGATGTTGCGCAACAGGTTATCTGGACAGCGGCGTATGCTCGGGTTGTCCTGAAAGCGAGAGAAAGGACAGGACAATGGCTGAGGTTGAAGTAAGGGCTTTGGGTCCCGACGACGTCGACGATATGGTCGATCTGGACGAGCAGTCGGGCTACGAGGTCTATGACGCATGGGCGGACTATGTTGAGGACGAGGACGAGGAGAACTGTTACCTCTGGGGCGTCTTTGCCGATGATGAGCTGGTCGGTTTTTGCGTAACGGGCGGTGCAGATGACCCCGACCTGCCGGATGCCGTTACGGAGCATCCGCTCAACAAGTACCTGGCGACGTTTTTGAGCCATGTGTATGTTGACCCCGACTACCGCGGTAACGGCTATGGCGCGCACCTGGTGCACGACGCCCTGTTGGGATACTGGGAGAGCGAGGGCCATCAGGAGCCTGCATTCCTGGATCTGAGCGAATATCTCTTTGACGATCCTGATGCGGATCCGATTAAGCTCGCGCATCTGCTCATCGACTTCTTTGGCAAGAACGGGTTTGAGCCCATTCCCGACGATGACCACGACATCACCTACACCTGCATGGTCTTGGATCCCAAGAACTTTAAGGATCCGGACGCGGAGTAGGGGCTGCGATCTGTTGGTTTAGCTTCCCTAGTTGGTGTTTGACGGGGCCGGACGTTCCAGTTGTGATGGCTGGACGTCCGGTCCTTTTTGTGGCCTGTCGGGTTTGGTGATCGGTACGTTTATCTCGATCTGTAACATCTGGCGGGGGATACGGGGTCTAGTTGTTACAGATTGAGATGTTAGCCAAGGGGCTGACTGAATGTCTCGATCCGTAACAGTAGGAACCCGGTTTTGTCTCGTAACTGTTACAGATTGAGACGATCGGCCCAGGCTCGCCCGTCCGCCTCGTCATCTGTGGTTTACGTGGGGGCATGTGAAGCACGGGTATACTAACCGGCGGCGAATCTGCTCCATCGCTTAGAGCTGCTGCGTCTGGACGGCGCGTGATAGGGCTGCCAAAGCGATCGCCAGCGTGCTGAGCAACGTCCTCTCTGTGCGCACCCGTTTTTGTATGTATTAGCGCACTACCAAGCACGCCCGCGCGGCCGTATGCTGTGCCCATTGCGCGTGCAGATAAGGAACAACAACATATGCGTAATTCTGTATCCGACGTCACGGACGCCGAGATTCTGGACGAGACCCGCGAGGCCATGACCCAGGCTGCCTTCGATGCTGCCGACGAGGCCAGCGCCGCCGAGACCGTCGAGTCTGCGACCGAGAGCCTTCCCGCCTTTGACGAGCTGGGCCTTTCCGACGAGATGCTTCGTGCGATCGAGAACCTGGGCTACACGGCCCCGACGCCCGTGCAGGCCGGTTCGATTCCTGTGGTGCTCGAAGGCCGCGACCTGCTTGCCGCCGCTCAGACCGGCACCGGCAAGACGGCCGCCTTTTTGCTGCCGACCATGAACAATCTGGAGCACATCGCTCCTCCCAAACCCGTGCGCGAGCGCGGCGGCCGCAACCGTCGTCGCGGTGCTAAAAAGCCCGAGGGCAACGGCCGCGGCCCCTTGATGCTCGTCATCACCCCTACGCGCGAGCTTGCCCAGCAAATCGACGAGGTCGCAAGCAAAATCGCCGACGTCACCGGCCATGTCGCCGTGACCGTCGTGGGCGGCGTGAGCTACAAGCCACAGACCGCTGCTCTCAAGTACGGCTGCGATATCCTGGTCGCCACGCCGGGCCGTCTGGTCGATCTGATCGAGCAGGGTGCCTGCCACCTGGGCGAGGTCAAAGTGCTGGTACTCGACGAGGCCGACCGCATGCTCGACATGGGCTTTTTGCCCGCCGTCCGCCGCATTGTGCGCGAGACGCCGGCCGAGCGTCAGACGCTGCTGTTCTCGGCGACCCTCGACGAGGAGGCCGTGGGTGAAATCACCGACCTGGTGAGCGACCCGGCCCGCGTGGAGATCGCGCCCGCCACGTCGACCGCCGATACCGTCGATCAGTTTGTGTTCCCGGTGTCCATCGAGGCCAAGAACAACCTGCTGCCCGAGTTCCTCAAAAAGGAGGGACCGGAGCGCACTATCGTCTTTATGCGCACCAAGCACCGCGCCGACAGCTGCTGCCGTCGTCTGGAGCGTAAGGGCATCAAGGCCGCCGCGATTCACGGCAACCGCAGCCAGGCCCAGCGCGAGCGTGCCCTTTCGGCCTTCCGCGACGGCACCGTCGACGTGCTGGTGGCAACCGACGTGCTCGCCCGCGGCATCGACATTAGCGACGTGCGCTACGTTGTGAATTTTGACGTGCCGGCCGAGCCGACTGACTATATCCACCGCATTGGCCGTACGGGCCGCGCCGGCGAGCTGGGCTGGGCCATTACGTTTGTGACCGAGCAGGACGTGGACGAGTTCTACGAGATTGAGAAGCTCATGGACAAGACCGCCGACATCTACGAGGCCGGCGACCTGCATGTGGGTCCCAATCCGCCCGCCGTTGACCCCGAGCGCGATCCTGCCGCCTTTAAGGTGAAGAAGAAGACCAAGCGCGGCAAGTCCAAGAGCAAGAAGAAGCTTGAGCAGGCACGTCGCGACGGCAAGCGCAACGGCGATGACTACGGCGATGTGGCTGGTCGTTCCAACCGCGGTCGAGCCGTCCCAAGCGCGGCGGCAAGACCCGCGTGCGCGAGGGCGTTCAGGCTCGCGTGGACGAGGCTGTGGAGAGCGTGGCCCGCGAGGTGGCTGCCGAGGAGCGCGGCGGTGCTGCTGTCGTCGAGCAGGCCCCGCGCGGCAACCGTGCCGAGCGCCGTGCCAAGCAGTTCCAGGGCGAGGCGCATCGCCGTCGCCGCGAGGACGAGGACCGCGGTGGTCGTCGCCGTGTTGAGCGCGAGGACGAGGGCCGTGGCTCGCGTGGCGGCAAGCGTGGCTCGGGCGATCGTCGTCGTTCCGGTCGCAATGACGAGCGCGGTGGCCGTGACGAGCATCGTGGCGGCGAGGGTCGCGGTGAGCGTGGCGCCCGCAGCGGTGAGTCCCGTGGCGGCAAGCGCTTTGAAGAGCGTAGCGGCCGCGGTGGCGAGCGTCGCGAGGGTGCTCGCGGCAATGGCGGGCGCAGCGGCGCCGGCCGTTCTGGCGAGTCGCGCGATCGCCGCGATCCGCGTGCCAGCCGCGATCGTCGCGATGACTGGCGCAACTACGACGATACCCGCGAGGAGCGTCGCGGCGGCTATCGTGGTGGTCGTGGCGGAAACCAGGCCGGCTCCCGCGGCGGCCGCGCCGGCGGTCGCGATAACCGTGGCAGCTATGGTAACAGCCGTGGCGGCAAGCGCGGCGGCAGCTCCCGTCGTCCCGGTGACGGCGGCGGCAAGCGCAAGTAACATACGCGTCGCGCTCTAAGTCGAGGCGACCAGAGGGCTCCGGGCATGTTTTTGCTCGGAGCCCTTTTTGGTGAAAAGGTGTCAGGCTAATCTACACCAACCTCTTGAAGTTGCGGTGGAATACGGACTGTTTTGGCCTTTTGAGCGGTTTTTCAGTCCCTATTTCACCGCAACTCATGATTGGTGCAAACAAACCTGTCCACAATGCACCAGAGTGAGGAGCGTCCCCGAGTGCCGGCAGAAAAGGAACGTCCCTAAGTGCCGCTTAAATACCGTTTATCGAAGAAAAAATACCGCTCACCGGTCATAATGACTATTCTGGTTTTGTTGTTGCCTACAATAACCCCCGTAAAAGAAATGCGGAAGGTTACCGAGTCCCCTCGGACGTGGGCCTAACCAAAGTCTTTGAACGGGTGTGTCTCAATGGGCGCATTCACATGATTTTGGTTGGGCTATATTTATGAAGGGACATGCCACCATGGGTTTCTTTTCTCGCCTGATGGGCGGTTCGGATGAGCAGAAGACTGCAGCTTCCGAGTTCGAAATCCTTGCTCCTGTTTCCGGCGAGCTTGTTCATCTAGAAAAAACCAATGATCCCGCTTTTAGCAGCCGTGCCGTGGGCGATGGCGTTGCCGTGGTTCCCCAAGAGGGAACGGTGTGCGCTCCTGTTTCCGGCACCGTCGCGGCGCTGTTTCCGACTGAGCACGCGCTGGGCATCATGTCCGACGACAGCTCTGCTCAGGTGATGCTGCATATCGGAATCGACACTGTTAAGCTTGAGGGCAAGGGCTTCCATGCGCTTGTTGCTCAGGGTGATCACGTTGACGCGGGCCAGCCCCTCGTCGAGGTCGATTTCGACGTGGTCCGCGCCGCCGGCTTCGATCCCACGGTCTTCGTTATCGTGTGCGAGCGCTCGGAGAACTCGACTCTTCGTGAGCATGCTTCCGGCCCTGTTGCTGTTAAAGAGCCTGTCGTCTGGCTTTCCGAGTAAATTCTTGTGGTGGGTACCGTGGTTATCAAGCGAGTTTTTAACAACAACGTCGCAATGGTCACTTCGGACGATGGCTCCGAGCTCATCGTCATCGGTCGAGGCCTCTGCTTTGGCCGTCATGCCGGCGATGCCATCGACGAGGCGTCGATCGAAAAGACCTACGCGTTGCAGGAGGGAACTTCTCAGGATTCGCGTACGATTGACCGCTTGGCACATCTTTTGGAGTCCATCCCCACCGTCAACCTCGTGATTGCCGAGGACATTGTTCAGATGCTCCGTCGAGAGCTCAATGTTGATATCAACGACAAGATTCTCATTGCTCTCGCAGACCATATCAGCCTTGCTTTGGAGCGCGAGCGCAAGGGCGTCTCCTGTGAGAATCCGTTGCTGCTCGAGATCCAGCAGTTCTATCGCAAGGAGTATGCACTTGCGGGCCGTGCGCTGCAGATTATCAAGGAGTATATGGGCATTCAGATGAGCGAAGAAGAGCAGGGTTTCATTACGCTGCATATCGTCAACGCCACCATGCCGCAACGCTCCGATCGTTTGATTGTTTCGGTCCAGCTTGTTCGCGACGTGCTCGCGATTGTTTCCAAGCGCTATGCTACGACCCTCGATGACACCTCGCTGCCTTACGAACGTTTCGTTCGTCACCTGCAGTTTTTGCACAGCGAGCGCTCGATCCTACGGCAGGGCAAATCAACGGAGACGCGCTGTTCCGAATCGATGAAACGGCGTATCCCTGCGCATTCTCGTGCGCGGACGCCATAGCCGCCCACTTGTCGTCTACCTATAACGTTGTCGTTACCGATGCTGAGAAGAGTTATCTCGCATATCACATTGTTAACCTGCTTGGAGAACCTGGTCTCTAGGCATAACGTGCCCACACATCGATTGATATAAGGCAAGGCTCACGGTCTTGTCCAGGGCACATCTGTCTTAATTTGCGGAAAAGGAAGGGGAGTACCGCTATGACCGCAAAAAAGAAGTTCAATTTCAAAGCGCCGTTGGAGGTGTTCGCGAAGTCGATCGTTCAGCCGATGATGTATCTCTCGGTTGCCGGCATCCTGCTCATCGTGGGCATCATTCTGACCAACAAGACCATCTGCGCTTTGGTCCCCGTACTGGGCTCCGGTCCGTTCCAGCTTGTGGGCGCCGTTGTCTATCAGTCGCTGATGTTTATCATCAACAACCTCTCGATTCTGTTCTGCGTGGGCATCGCCGGCGCCATGGCAAAGAAGAACAAGGGCCATGCTTCGCTGATTGCCCTGATGTCGTTCTTCCTGTTCCTGCAGGCTAACAACATCGTGCTCAACGCCACCGGCTCTCTTGCCGATGCGAGCGGCATGCTCGGTCTTACCGGAACCGGCCAGGCCACCGTTATGGGCATTCAGGTGCTCGATACCGGCGTGTTCGGCGGCATTATTCTCGGTTGCATCACCGGTGCCGTGTTCAACAAGTACTCGAATAAGCAGTTCCCCATTGCCCTTTCGATGTTCTCGGGCGTTCGCTTCCCGTTCCTGATCATGATCATCATCTCCTGGATCATGGGCGCTGGCTTCTGCATCGTTTGGCCTCCGGTTCAGGGTGCCATCTCCTCAGTTGCCGGCATCATTAAGGAGTCGGGCAACATCGGCCTGTTTATCTACGGCATGCTCAACAAGCTGCTCGTTCCCACCGGTCTGCACCACCTCATCTACACTCCGTTCCAGTTCTCCGATGTGGGTGGCACCCTGACGCTGGGCGATCAGGTTATCGCCGGTGCCTACCCCATCCGTGTTGCCGAGATGGCAATGACGGGCCAGCCCTTCTCCGATAGCACCTACTTCAACAGCTACACCTTCAACAACCTGTGGCCCTACATCGGTATCGGTCTCGCCTTTATCGTCACCGCTTACAAGGGGAACAAGGATAAGACCAAGGCCGTTATCATCCCGCTGATCATCACCGCCGTGCTCTCCTGTGTCACCGAGCCCATGGACTTCCTCTTTGTCTTTGCCGCTCCCGTGCTCTTTGTCGTTCACTCGGTTCTTTCCGGCATCTTCCTGGTCCTGCTCAAGGTCCTCTCCGTGCCCGCTTCGACTGCAGGCGGCATCATCAACATCGTGGTTTCCAACCTGGTCCTCGGTGTCGACAAGACCAACTGGCCGGTTATGCTGGTGCTTGGAGTCGTCAACGCCGCTCTGTACTTCTTCCTCTTCACCTTCCTTATCAAGAAGCTCAACCTCCACACGCCTGGTCGCGAGGAGGAGTCCGAGCTCGCGGAGTCCGTTGCCGAGGGCGAGGCCGCCGCGTCTGTCGCGGTGAAGCAGGGCGCTGTTGCCGCAGCTCCCGCAGAGGGCGTCGATGCAGGTATTGCCGACCTGGTCGCAGGTCTTGGTGGCAAGGACAACATCGAGGAGCTCGAGAACTGCTTTACGCGTCTTCGCGTGAACGTTAAGAACCCGGACCTCATCAATGAGGACCTCATCAACCACGTGCCCAACAGCGGCATCAACCGCAACGGCAATAATATCCAGATCATCTTTGGCATGAAGGTCGCCGAGATGCGCGACAAGGTCGAAAACGCAATTGAGAAGGAGCAGTAAACAATGATCATTACTCTGTGTGGTGGCGGATCCACCTTTACCCCCGGCATCGTCAAGTCCATCGCCCTGCGCAAGGACGAGCTCGACGTTGACGAGATTCGTCTGTACGACATCAACGAGGAGCGCCAGCGCAAGATCGGCGTGCTCGTGGACTGGATTTTGCACGAGGACCTTGGCCTGAACATCAAGCTTACGGTGACCACCGACAAGGAGACGGCTTTTACCGACGCGAGCTTCGTGTTTGCCCAGATGCGCGTGGGCGGCTACGCCATGCGCGAGCAGGACGAGAAGATTCCGCTGCGTCACGGCTGCGTGGGTCAGGAGACTTGCGGTTGCGGCGGCCTTGCCTACGGCATGCGCACCATCTTCCCCATGGTCGAGCTGATCGATGACGTTGAGAAGTACGCCAAGAAGGACTACTGGATTCTCAACTACTCCAACCCTGCCGCCATCGTGTCCGAGGGCTGCCGCGTGCTGCGTCCCAACGCTCGCATCATCAACATCTGCGACATGCCGATCGCGATTATCGACGTGGTTTGCGCCGCGCTCGATATCGACAAGAAGGATGTCGAGTACGATTACTTTGGCCTCAACCACTTTGGTTGGTTCACCTCGATTCGCCACAAGGGCGAGGAGGTGCTCCCGCAGCTGCGCGAGTACATCAAGGAGCATGAGATTCTGCTGCCCGATTCTTACCTCAAGGGCATGGGCTCGCTCATGGCAAAGAAGCCCGAGGAGGCCACCGACGAGCACCCCGAGCAGAACCGTCACACCAAGGGTAGCTGGTACTACGTCTGGAAGGGCGAGTACGAGATCATGGAGTGCTTCCCGGAGTACCTGCCCAACACGTATCTGAACTACTACCTGCAGCAGAAGGAGTTCGTCGAGCATTCCAACCCCGAGCGCACCCGTGCTAACGAGGTTGAGGAGACGCGCGAGAAGAATCTCTTTGATGGTATTGATCACTACGAGAAGACGGGCGAGATCGACGAGAGCACGTTTTATGCGGGCAGCCACGGCGACTGGATTGCCGACCTGGCCATCGCTCTGAAGAACGACACCAAGCAGCGCTTCCTGGTCATTTGCGAGAACAAGGGCGCTATCCCCAACATGCCCTACGACGCCATGGTCGAGCTGCCTGCCTACATTGGCAAGAACGGCCCCGAGGTCATCAGCCGTGACAACATTCCTCTGTTCCAGCAGGGCCTCATGATGCAGCAGCTGAACTCCGAGAAGCTTGTGGTCGAGGCTACGATCGAGGGTTCGTACGAGAAGGCACTCAAGGCCTTTACGCTCAACAAGACCGTGCCTTCGATGAAGGTTGCCAAGGAAGTTCTCGACGACATGATCGAGGCCAACAAGGGTTACTGGCCCGAGCTTAGCTAAAGGCGGAAGACGCTGGCACAAAAGAGCCGCTGACCGTAAAACTTGACCAATGCCCCGTTCGCGTGCTTGCGCGGACGGGGCATTTCCGTTTTGCGCAAAGGATTGATATGGGGGATGGGCTCTCTGACATCAACGCAGGGCATGAGGTTTTCTGCTGACGCGCGGCGGCTGCGGTGCCCGGGCGGACGCGCCGGGGATTCCGTCCGCTGCCTGGCGCCCTTGCCGCCATCTGGCTTCCACGCCCGCATTCTTTTGGATGTGGGCGTGTTTTTTAACGGCACGCACGGGTCCCCCGGGGCGCGCCGTGCATTTTCGGGAGTTTTCAGCAAGCTGGGGTGGCTGCATACGCGCCGGAAGCGTCTATTTGAGCTCGCGAGATCCCTCGACGGGCGATTTGGGTTGGCGGACGGGGCCCGGCGCGGCGATAACGCGCGTTTCGCGCCGCGCCGTGCCCCAAAGCGACGCCGGCCGCGCGATGCTCCCGGTTCGCGGCGTCGCCGGCGGGGGCCGCGATGCTGAATACTCCGGTTTTTGCACGGTCCAAGCGGGGGTACGTTGGGACGGGAAGGGGCGCCCCCGTCTATTTATGCATGGCACAAGCGAAAATATGCAAGACAATAGGGCGCCATGCGTCGGATGCCCAGATTGGGCGCGCCATACGCCGACGTTCGCCGCGTCCCTTCCGCGCCGTGCGCGAATCAGAAGGCGAGGGCAGTTATGGGCGTGCAGGCGGCTCTGCGAGCGGCAGGGCTGCTGCGGAGCTTGCGCTCGCCGTGGGCGATCGTGCGCCCTGGGCGCCGGCGCTCGACGGCCGCATGCTGCTGCTTGTCACGCACGATGCCGTCGACGCTCAGGCCCTCAATATCTCGGACATCATCACGCTCTAAATACTTACTCAGCAACAAAATGATCCGTTTTTTCTCCGTTCCCATGGGGTCGGGTATGGTATTCTATCTGCGGGGTAATACCTAGGATTACCAAGTAATACCAACGCCGTAGAAACAAACTCCAGATGCGGGCCAATCGGGTTGCCTTCACAGCCCGTCGCCCAGCCGCGTGGCCCGCATCTATCCGCACCACCGTCGTTTCAAAAAGGAAGCGCCATGGCAGAACACATGACCCCGGTTGTCGCGAAGGTCTTGCCCGAGGAAAAGGCGGCCTTCGCGGCGGCAACCCAGCTCGTAGGCACCACGCCGTCCAACGCTATCCGCATGTTTATCGCCGCGTTCAATCGCTGCGGCACCTTTCCGTTCGACATTTCGCCCAGCGGGGCCTTTGGCACTGCGCCCGATTCTCATCAATAAGTGATCCGTTTCCTCCGTCCCCATGGGATCAGCTCTCTGCCGAGTTGTGGTAGAACTAGGGAACGGTTTTGAGGAGGTTGGCATGCTCAATGCGATGATTTGGGCGCTTGCCTGTTTTGGCGTTGTCGCTGCCGATATAGCCCTGAGCGTGGTTCTGTTTTCAGTTCTCGATGCCGTGTCGGTGCTGACGGGCTATCCGATCGACAATCTCGATATCCAATGGTTCCAGGCTGCCGCTCAGACGGCGTCGTTTTTGATGGCGCTGCTGTGGTGGCGTTATTTGTGGCCGCGCTCGTTTATGGCGCGCTGGCAGGGCGAGCGCCCGCTTGGCGGGGGAGCGCGTGGGGCGTGGAAACGCATCGCCTGCGTTATCGTGATCGGCCTTGCCCTGCAGGTGGTCATTAGCTACCTATGCGACGCCGCGCTGTCGCTGTTGCCCGAGGCCGCGGCCGACTACAGCGAGCTTGTCGAGGAAACAGGCATGGGCGACACCAGCTATCTCGCCGTCCTGACTACGGTGCTCGGCGCCCCATTTTGTGAAGAGCTGCTGGTGCGCGGCATTATTTTTGAGTTTTCGCTCCGAGCGTTCAATCCGCAGTGCCGCCCACTTTGGAAGCGCCGGCGTCGTGCGAGCGCGCAGGACGGCGCCATGGTGCCCTGGGCGGCCCCAAGCACGTGGGGTATCGCCGCGGCAATCGTGCTGCAGGCGGCCATCTTTGGCTTTATGCATATGAACTGGGTGCAGGGCTGCTATGCGGGCGCTGCCGCCCTCATTTTTGGTTGGGTGCTCGTGACGACCGGAAAGCTCCGCTACACAATCCTGCTGCACTTTGCCTTTAACGCCGGGTCGTATCTCATGACGTTGCTCTGGTTTGTGAACACGCCGCTCGACGTGATAATTACGGTCGCGATCGCCGGCGTGATCCTGGTGGAGGCAATGCGCTCGCTGCGCCAAGCGTGCCAACAGAGCGCTGCGACCACATCTACCACATTCCCGCACTAATTGCGGCGTCCGCCGCCGTTGGCGCCCTGTCGTCCCTGGGCCGCGCGATTGCGGCCGGCGGTGTTCTGCGCACGCGACATGCCGCCGTGGCCCTTGCTGCCCTTGGGCCCCTTGCCGGCGGCGCCACCGTGGGTCTTGCCGCCCTTCTTGCCAGCGCCGTGTCCGCCGCCAGCAGATGTCTCGCCCGGGCGTGGCGGCACGGGGCGAATCAGACAATGCTTGGTGTAGCCGATCAGGTCACGACGCCCGGCCTTTTCCAGCGCCTCGCGTACGAGCTTGTAGTTCTCGGGCTTGCGATACTGGATGAGCGCACGCTGCATGGCCTTCTCGTGCGGGTCGCGCGCCACATAGATCGGCTCCATGGTGCGCGGGTCCACGCCGGTGTAGTACATGCACGTCGACATGGTGGACGGCGTGGGGTAGAAGTCCTGCACCTGCTCGGGCATGTAGCCCATGTCGCGCACGGCCTCGGCAAGGTCCACGGCTTCCTTCATGGTTGAGCCCGGGTGGCTCGAGATGAGGTACGGCACCACATACTGCTTGAGTCCATACTCGCGATTCAAGCGTTCAAATTTACGGCAGAATGCATCGTAGACGGCGCGGCTCGGCTTGCCCATCACGGACAGCACCGCGTCGCTCACGTGCTCGGGCGCTACGCGCAGCTGGCCCGAGACGTGATGCTCCAGCAGCTCGCGCAAAAACTCGTCCGAGGCATCGGCCATGGTGTAGTCAAAGCGGATGCCGCTGCGCACGAAGACCTTTTTGACGCCCGGCAGCTGGCGCAGGTCGCGCAACAGCTGCGTGTAGCCGCTTTCGTCGACCACCATGTTCTTGCACACGCTCGGCCACAGACAGCGCTTGTTCTTGCACACGCCGTGCTTGAGCTGCTTGTCGCAGGCAGGACGGCTAAAGTTGGCCGTCGGTCCTCCCACGTCGTTGATGTAGCCCTTAAACTCGGGATCGCGCGTGAGCAGCTCGGCCTCGCGCATGATCGAGTCGTGGCTGCGCATCTGCAGCACGCGGCCCTGGTGGAAGGTGAGGGCGCAAAATGAGCACTCGCCAAAGCATCCGCGGTTGGAGCTAATGGAAAACTTGATCTCGGCAAAGGCCGGCACGCCGCCCGCTGCGTCGTAGTCGGGATGCCAATCGCGTGCGTAGGGGAGTTCGGCCACCTCGTCCATCTCGTCGGTGGTGAGTGTCGTCGACGGCGGGTTCTGCACCACATAGACGCTGTTGGGGTAGGGCTCTACCAGGCGATGCCCGGTGATGGGGTCCATATTCTGCTGCTGCACGTTAAAGCTGCGCGCGTAGTTGAGCTTGTCGGCGGCAAGGTCGTCCCAGCTGGGCAGCAGGTCGTAGTCGTAGACCTCGTCGAGCGAGCTCGTGCGGTAGACGGTGCCGTTGATATAGGTGATCTGATCGACAGGCAGTCCCGCGTCGAGCGCGTCGGCAATTTCGACAATCGCGTGCTCGCCCATGCCGTAGATGAGAATGTCGGCGCCCGAGTCGAGCAGTACCGAACGCTTAAGCTTGTCCTGCCAGTAGTCGTAGTGGGCCAGGCGGCGCAGGCTTGCCTCGATGCCGCCGATGATGATGGGGGCATCCTTAAACGTCTGGCGGATGAGGTTGCCGTAGACCGTGACGGCGCGATTGGGACGGTGCCCCTCCTCGCCACCGGGGGTATAGGCGTCGGTGTGGCGGCGGTGCTTGGTCACTGAATAGTGGTTGACCATGGAGTCCATGTTGCCGGCGCTGACGAGAAAGCCCAGGCGCGGCTCGCCGAGCACGGTGATGCTGGCGGGGTCGGTCCAGTCGGGCTGGCAGATGATGCCCACCTTGTAGCCGTGCGCGTCGAGGACGCGGCTGACGATGGCCATGCCAAAGCTGGGGTGGTCCACGTAGGCGTCGCCGCAGATGTAGACAAAGTCGCACTGGTCCCAGCCGCGCGCATCCATATCGGAGCGACTGACGGGGAGAAATTTGTCGCGGCCCGGGCGCCAGGGGCGTGAGGGTGCTGCTGAGGCATGCGTGGGTCGCGAGCCCTGCGCCTTACCGCCGCGCTTTTGCTGCTGGCCCTGTTTGCCCTGCTGACTGCGCTGGTTGTTCTGAGCGTGCTGAGGCTTTTTTGCCACGATCCCTCCCGGTGTTTGTATGCTGCACGTAATTGTAACCAGTCTTTTTGGGACGGCGCTAAAAAGACTGGTGGAGTACATGGGCTGGCGGATCGGCGCGTCGATGCGTGTGTCGCACCCACCGTTTGTTTCCAGACTGTGTATCTGCGCGTTGGGGAACCCGTCTCGCGCGCACGCCATGTTGTCAATGGGTTACAGTATGAACGGCGGCTATGTTTCCGCCAACGCACGAGAGAGTCGTCAACAAGGAGGATGCACGACGATGCAGCGTGCCAAACAGATATCGGAGTCTATTGAGCTGGGCATCATCTTGGCACTCGCCGGTGGCTTTATGGACGTTTATTCGTACATTGGGCGCGACCATGTTTTCGCCAACGCGCAGACGGGCAACATCTTGCTCGTGGGCGTGAGCATTTCGGAGGGCAATTGGGCACTTGCGGGGCGCTACTTCTTCCCTGTGGTGTCGTTTGCCGTGGGTATTATGCTTGCCGACCTGGTACACGAGCGGTTTGGCAGTGTGATCCACTGGCGTCAGGTGACAGTGTTCTTTGAAGCCGTCATCTTGCTGGGCGTGAGCTTTATCCCCGGTGGCGGTTACAACCTACTCGCCAACTGCCTCACCTCGTTTGCCTGCGGCATGCAGGTCGAGAGCTTCCGCAAGATTCACGGTCACGGCATCGCTACGACCATGTGCATCGGCAACTTGCGCAACGCGCTGCAAAACGTGGACGATTACATCATCACCCACAGGCGCGGCTTTTTGGAAAACGGCGTGCTGTACTTTGGCGTGATCTTTACCTTTGTGTTTGGCGCCGTGCTGGGCAACTGGTGCATTGAGCGCATGGGCCTGCATGCCATCGTCGTGGCGAGCTTGCTGCTGTTTGTCGCGTTTGCCATCATGTTCATCGACCGCGAGCGCGACTTGCGCTTACGCTGGAAGGTTGCGGCCGAGGCTTGGAAAGAGGGCTGCCGAAAGTAACCGAATGCGGCAAAGGGGCTGTCCCTTTGCCGCAATATTTTTCATCATCTGTTGAAACGCTTTAACACTTTTGACGTTCTCGCGTGTTTTTTGTTTCAAAAGCGTTAGGATGGGACTTATAGTGCGGGGCGTAACGGGTGCCCCGCGCACGATAGGAGGCTATCAATGGCTAATCGTTTCGTTCTCAATACCATCTCTTATCATGGTTCCGGCGCCATCAAGGAGATCCCCGGCGAGCTCCAGCGTCGCGGCTACAAGAAGATCTTCGTCTGCTCCGACCCCGATCTGGTCAAGTTTGGCGTTACCGCTAAGGTGACCGACGAGCTCGACGCCGCCGGCATCGCTTGGAGCCTTTACTCCGAGATCAAGCCCAACCCCACCATCCAGAACGTCAAGGACGGCGTCGAGGCCTTTAAGGCCGCCGAGGCTGACGCTATCGTGACCATCGGTGGCGGTTCCTCCATGGACACTGCCAAGGCCATCGGCATCATCATCAACAACCCCGAGTTCGCCGATGTCCGCAGCCTCGAGGGCGTTGCTCCCACTAAGAACCACGCCGTGTTCACCATCGCTGTGCCGACGACTGCCGGTACCGCTGCCGAGGTGACCATCAACTACGTCATCACCGACCCCGAGAAGGTCCGCAAGTTCGTGTGCGTCGACACCAACGACGCCCCCGAGGTCGCCGTCGTCGATCCCGACATGATGGCTTCCATGCCCGCCGGCCTGACCGCTTCCACCGGCATGGACGCTCTGACCCACGCCATCGAGGGCTACACCACCAAGGGCGCTTGGGAGCTCTCCGACATGTTCCACTTTGAGGCTATTAAGCTGATCAGCGAGAACCTGCGCGACTCCGTCGCCGAGGCCAAGTCCGGTCAGCCCGGCTCCGGCCGCGAGGGCATGGCTCTTGGTCAGTATGTCGCCGGCATGGGCTTCTCTAACGTCGGCCTGGGCATCGATCACGCCATGGCTCACACCCTGTCCGCTCACTACGATACCCCGCACGGTGTCGCCTGCGCCATGCTGCTGCCGATCGCCATGGAGTTCAACAAGCCGGTTTGCACCGAGCGCCTGGCCAAGGTCGCCGTTGCCATGGGCGTTGACACCACGGGCATGAGCACCGACGAGGCCGCCGACGCCGCTATCGCCGCCGTCAAGCAGCTTTCCGCCGACGTGAACATCCCGCACGTCTGCGAGGCCATGAAGGCTGACGAGATCGAGGTCCTGGCCAAGGACGCCATGGCCGATGCCTGCTTCCCGGGCAACCCGCGCGAGGCGACACTCGACGACGTCATCGAGCTCTTCAAGAAGATCTGCCCGGCTGCTTAACCTGGTTCGGCGGCCCCGCCGGCTCGTTGTCGTGGCGGGCGCTGTTCGGAAGAGGTCGATGGGTCATCTCGCTAGGTAAAAAGATGGTTCGCGGTGGTATTGTTGCTGTGGGTTTAATTCGATATGAAAGGGTGACTTTGGTGTCCAAGATGTATTCTACGCTCTCCTATATTACTGACCAGTTGAAGGCGCTGACTTCTATCGCCTCGCCTACGGGCTATA
>UQXT01000020.1 GCA_900545075.1 uncultured Collinsella sp.
CCGCCGCCGACCAGCGGCTTGCTGAAGTCGACAGGATCGGTGCCCTCGCGGTCGTAGGTCCAGCCGGCGAAGGTGTAGCCCTCGCGGGTCGGGGTCAGGGGCTGGCGGGCGACGCCGTCGCCGTCGGTCACACCCTGGAGAACTTCGTTGCCATCAGCGAAAACACCACCGTTGGCGACGTAGAGAACATCCTTCTCATTGTTAGCAAGCTCTGCCCACTGTGCGTAGAACGTAACGTGCTGACCGCCACCCTGGACGGGCTTGGTGAAGTCGACAGGCTCGGTGCCAGCAGCATCGTAAGTCCAACCGGTAAAGGTGTAGCCCTCGCGGGTCGGGGCCAGGGGCTGGCGGGCGACGCCGTTGCTGTCAGTGACACCCTCCATGGCCACATTGCCATCGGCGAAGGCGCCACCATTGGCAACATAGAGAACAGCCTTCTCGTTGTTCTGCTTCCACTGGGCATATACGGTCGCGTGGCCGCTGCCCGCAACGATAGCCTGCGTGAAGTCGACGGGGTCATTTCCGTCGCGATCGTACGACCAACCAACGAAGTCATAGCCCTCGCGGGTCGGCTGGAGCGGCAGGCGTGCAATACCGTCGGTATCGGTTACGCCCTGCATAGTTTCGTTGCCGTCGAAGAACGTACCGCCGTTGGCGACGTAGAAGATATCGACAGTCTTGTCCTGCTTCGCAGGCGTCCAAGCGGCGAAAAGGGTCACATTCTTGCCGCCACCGACAATCGGCTGGTTGAAATCAACCTGGTCGGTTCCATTGCTGTGATAATACCAACCGGCAAACACGTAGCCATCACGCGTGGGGGCAAGCGGTTGGCGCGCAATACCGTTGCTGTCAGTGACACCCTCCATGGCCACATTGCCGTCGGCGAACTGACCGCCATTGGCAGCGTAGGTCACATGAAGCACCTTCGAGGGAGCCTTAGTCCACTTGGCGTACAGCATAAAGTTAGCTGCACCGCCCTGAAGGGGCTGTGAAAAATCGACAGCCTGGGTACACGTGCTGTCATAATACCAACCGTCAAAGACATATCCATCGCGAACCGGAGAATCCTTGAGCGGATTAATCTCGCCGTTCTCATTCGTTTTATGATCCATTGAGATGGGGCTTCCGTCAGCAAAAGTGCCCCCGTTTGCATAGAAACTAACCGTCTTTACGCCAGTGGCGGCAGCAGCCGCTTCCCCACTCGTGTTCTGGGCAGTCTCCGCCGCGATAGCAGCAACCGGCGTGGAGCTGAGCACCATACTCAAGCTCAGACCGGCTGTGATAGCAGCGTTAAGCTTCCTATTCATGTGGTCGTCCTTTCCCGACTTGCTTCTTCGCGACCACTTCGCAGAAGCAGACATTTGAATTGTATCATCTATTCAAGCAGAGAAAACACTAAAAAGGTTGCGCAACCAGGCTATATCTAAGGTTTGAGACTTTTTTTTCAAAAAAAGTTTGCAAAAAGCTATTGCACCACCCGTACGCTGGGGCAAAGGTCTGCCAGCGGACACTCGTCGCACTTGGGCTTACGGGCATCGCAGATCTCGCGGCCAAAGGTGATCCACTGGTGGTTGACCGATTCCCAATACTCGTGCGGCAAAATCTTGAGCAGATCTTGCTCGGTCTTGAGCGGCTCCTTGGCATGCGTCTTGGGGCTCAGCATCAGGCGGTGCGCGATGCGGTTGACGTGCGTATCGACCGCGATGCCCTCGACGATGCCAAACCCCACGTTGAGCACGATGTTCGCCGTTTTGCGCCCCACGCCCGGCAGTTTGACGAGCTCCTTCATGTCGGCCGGTACCTCGCCACCGTAATCGGCAACGATCATCTGCGCGGCCTCCACGGCGTGCTTGGCCTTACTTTTATAAAAGCCGAGTGACTTAATGGTATCGGCCACATCGGCCACGCTCGCCTGTGCCATGGCCTCGGGCGTGGGCCACTGGGAAAACAGCTTCGGCGTCACCTTGTTGACCTGCGCGTCGGTCGTCTGCGCCGAGAGCAGCACCGCGATGAGCAGCCTAAAGGGATTCTCGTGGTCCAAAAAGCACTCGACCGGGCCATAGCGACGGTTGAGGCGCTCGCACACCTCAACGGCGCGCTCGCGTTTGGCGGCATTGGTCTCGCGTGGCATAACGACTCCTCGGCTCAGCGGCATAACAAACTTCTGGGCACGATTGTCCCACGTATGGGGTCTTTACGCCTCCAAAAATGCGCCGGTCTGGCGGCCCCACAGGCTTGCGTACTCGCCGCCCGCCTCGACAAGCTGCGCATGCGTACCGTCCTCGACAATCTCGCCGTCCGCCAGCACCACGATGCGGTCGAGCGCCGCCACGGTGGACAGGCGATGTGCCACCACAATGGAGGTGCGGCCGCGCATCAGGTTCTCGAGCGCCTCCTGCACCAGCGCCTCGGACTCACTGTCCAAGGCAGACGTCGCCTCGTCGAGCACCAAAATCGGCGCGTCGGTCAGGATGGCGCGGGCGATGGCCACGCGCTGGCGTTGGCCGCCCGAAAGCTTAACGCCGCGCTCGCCTACCATGGTGTCAAAGCCACGAGGCAGGCGATCGATAAACTCCAGGGCATTTGCCAGGCGAGCCGCCTCGCGGATCTGCTCGTCGGTGGCGTCGGGGCGGCCGTAGGCGATATTCTCGCGAATGGAGCGATGGAACAGCAGCGCCTCCTGCTGCACGTATGCAACCTGGCGGCGCAGGCTCTGCTGCGTACAGCGCGAGACGTCCTGGCCGTCCACGAGCACGCGGCCGCCCTGTACGTCGTCCAGGCGCAGCAACAGCTTGGTGAGCGTCGTCTTGCCCGAGCCCGATTTGCCCACCAGGCCCACGCGCTGGCCCGCCGCCACATGGAGCGTCAGGTCGTTGAACACGCGCTCGCCCGCCGCGGCGTCACGGTATGCAAAGCTCAGGTGCTCAAAATCAATCGCACCCTCGCCCACCTTGAGCTCGGGGGCGTTCTCGTCGTCTGCCACCAGACGCGGCTCGTCCAGTACGCGTGTCATCTCGGCTGCGTCGCCCAGCGCGCGGTTGATGCGCTGCATCATGGAGCTCACGTAGTTCAGACGCATAGTGAGGTTGTACGTATAGGTAAAGATCATGACGAGCGCGCCGGCCGAGATGCCAAACCACGCGTTGCCGCCCGCGACGAACACGCTCACCACGGCCATGGTGATGACGATAAGGCCCGAGGTCGTAAAGTTGCGTTGCATCATGGCGTGCATCGAAACCGTCTCGGCGTCGCGCGCGGCGCGGTCGGCAGCATCGAACAGGTCGCGCTCAAAGTCCTCGCGCCCACAGGTCTTGACGGCCAGGATATTCGTGACCGCGTCGGACAGTACGCCCGACAGCTTGTTCTGCGCGGCGGACGTCGCGGCCGAAAGCGGCATGATGCGCTTGTACATAAGCCAGACAAACGCGATGTAGACGACCATAATGCCCACCAGGATCACGGTAAACGTCGGCACCACCGGAGCGAGCGCCGCTACCGTGCAGACAACCGAGGTGATGGTGGGAATGAGCGAATACACCGTTACGTCCACCAGACCCGTGTAGCCGCTCATAAAACGGCTCGTCTGGCTCACAAGCGATCCGCCAAAGCGGCTGGTATGGAATGTCATGGATTGGTTGGAGAGCGTGTCGAAGCATAGGCGCGCCAGGTGATAGTTGCCCGCAATCTCGAGCTTGTAGACGGTGTAGTCCTGCAGCTTGGAGAGGATTTGGCCCACTAGGTTAACGAGCACGAGCGCCAGAATGTAGGGACCAAAGACCTCAAACACCCGGTTGCCCGCCACGGGGCCGGCCTGGACGCGGTCGACGATAAGGGCCATCACGTAGGTGTTGGCAAACGTGAGCAAAAAGATATAGCCCGCCGACGAGAATACCGAGAGAAAGACAATCAGCGGCTGCGCGCGCGTGACATCCCAAAAACGCTTTAGAGTGCGACGCACAGTGGAGCGTTTGAGCGGACTGGTGCTTCTCTGAGACATGGGCTTCCTTTCGCGTCTGATAGGGCGAAACGCCATTGTTGCACATTGAAGCGCACTTCAGGCAAGCACGATGCAAAAAGCGCCCGCGCCGTGCTTGCGCAGGCGCTCCGCCGTCAGATGCAGCTAGTCCTCGTCTTTTTGGTCTGCGAGCAGCTCCGCGGATGTGAGTCCCAAAATCTCGTTGGCCTCCCGCGCGTCTTCCAGCGCGTCGATGTCTTTGAGCTTGCGCTCCATAACGTTGGTGCGCGTGGTGATGATGCCCTCGACTGTCTTTCCCGCGGTCTCGATCTGCTGCTGGGCGCGGCGCAGCGCCGCCTGATAGCGTGGCAGCTCGGCCTTGACGGCAGAGAGCACACGCAGCACGTCGTCGGTGCGTTTTTGCAACTTAAACGTCTGGTAGCTCATCTGCAAACTGTTGAGGATGGCCGCCATGGTGCTGGGGCCGGCAACGTTGACGTGATAGTCGCGGCCCAGGGTCTCGATAAGCCCGGGGCGGCTGACGACCTCGGCGTACAGGCCCTCAAACGGAACGAACAGAATGCCAAAGTTGGTGGTCGCGGGCACGCTCAGGTACTTTTCGCAGATGTCCTTTGCCTCACGCTTTACCATCGCATCGAGCGTCTTGCGCGCAGCGGCAACAGCCTCAGCGTCACCCGACTCCTGGGCGTCGAGCAGGTGCTCGTACGCGTCGCCCGGGAATTTGGAGTCGATCGGTAGCAGCACGGGATCGCCCTCGTCCACCGGCAGCTTGACGGCAAACTCAACGCGCTCCGAGGCGCCGGGCTTGGTGGCGACGTTTTCCAGATACTGGTCGGGTGTAAGGATGTCCGCCAGAATTGCACCCAGCTGCACCTCGCCCAAAATGCCGCGCGCTTTTACATTGCCCAGCACGCGCTTGAGGTCGCCCACGCCGGTGGCAATGGACTGCATATCGCCCAAACCCTTGTACACAGCCTCGAGCTGGTCGCTCACCTGCCTAAACGATGCAGACAGGCGATCGTTGAGCGTGCGGGAGAGTTTCTCGTCCACCGTCGCGCGCATCTGATCGAGCTGCACGTTGTTGTCCTTGCGGATGGCGCCCAGCTGGGCATCGACCGTCTCGCGCACCTTGTCCAAGCGGCGCTCGATGCCCTCGCGGTTGGCACCGAGCTGCTGGGCCGTCTCGCGGCGCAGGTCATCCATACGGTCGCCAGCCTGCGAGAACTCACGCGCGATGGTCAGGTAGCGCTGCTGCTCTACGGCCGCATCGGTCGTCTGCTGCTGCGCGATGGCATTTGCCGTGCGGCGGGTTTCTGCCAACGCGACGTTGAGGGTGTCGAGCGCGTTGTTGGCCTGCTCGAGCGCAGCCAGCATCTCTGTCCCGCTATCGCCGCGCTCCCGCAGCTCGGCGCGAAGGCCCTTGAGCTGCAGGGCACAAGCCACAGCAACCCCCACCGCCACCAAGGCGATCACAACAAGCACGATATCAATAGCAGACATAGTCTCCGCCCAACAAACCCAATCGATCATCAATCAAAACCGCGATCAATCTTACCCCGCCACACGCACCGGGCGCTTCACGGCAATCGGGCAAATGGATTTGTGCCACATACATCAAAACGCTAACTCTCCCAGCCGGCGCGAATGGTTGTTACGACATCGCCTAGGCGCTGGCCGAGAGCTGCCAAGTGCTCAAGCACCTCGCTGGGCGAGGCGCCGTTGAGAATGCATGTGAGGGCATATGAGGCCAAGAAGATTGCCGCGAGCCCCAACGGGATCAGCACGATCATCGCCAGCGTACGCAGGCGCTGGGCCCAGCGACGGCGACGCGCACGACGCTTGTCGAACGCAAGCTCCTGCGCATATGAATCTTGCTGTACGGAATAGGCTCCTGGGTCCACCTCACCCGCAGACGATACCGCGGGCGCGGCGTTTTGCGCAGGAGGCTGGACGGCTGCCCCTTGCATTTGCATCTCGATAAGCCGTTGCTGTTGGCGCAACATGCGCTCGGCTTGTTGCTGCGGTGTCTCGAGAAACAGGTCCATGCTGGCCTCCTCAATCGGAGCATTCGACGCTTGCGCCCAGCATCCCGCACGATCGCAGCCGCGGCAACGAAATCCTCGGCAATAGCTGTAAAGATTCTTTTGTCAGAAAACTGTCGAAAAGCCCAACAACTCCCCTACCAGCACTTTCTTTGAGCTTTTTTCGCCAGCAATCTTTTGCCCTTCCGCTCTTGCGCCATCCGACCAAAACCTAACCAAAAGCTTGACGGAAATTGTGAAGACCGGGACCCCATACAAAAACGTGCCGCCCCAAAAGGGGCGGCACACAAACTTATTATCAGCTTTTCTGTAACGAGCATGCGACGACTCAACGCCGGGGCGCGGGGCGGGGAAACCTTTGCCTCGCGCGACCCTGCGAAGCCGTGAGCGAGGGGGAGAGGTTTCCCCGCCCTGCGCTCCGTGGTCGGTGAGGACAGACTACATGCCCGCGAGACCTCGGGCGGCGGTAGCACACATAAACGCCAAGGCCAGAATCACGAGCGAACCGGCAATGTCGGCCACCACGCCCGTAAAACGGCGCTCAAATAGCCAGCTCTCAAAGTGCGGGGCAACGTTGCGCCAAACACGCCACAACAAGATACCCATGCCGATGACGCCGGGAATATTGAGCAGCAAAATCTCGGAGCACAAGAGGCCAATCAGGTTTCCGGCGGCAAAGCCCGCATCGCCCTCGCAGTATTTGCGATAAATCATGTACAGCATGTACGCCACAAACGGCTGCAGGCACGCAGAGATAAACGTAACCACCATCGAGGGGTCCTGAGAAAAGACATCGGTGAGCTTATCCACGCTCGTGGCATCCTTAGAGGCCAGGAACAGGCCAATGACCACCACAGGCACCACGCCCAAAATGACCTCGACCATTGTAAACAGCTTGGCAGTCAGGTCCTCACTCGCCGAATTCAAATGAGGCGCCCACGCAGGATGAGCATGTGCCCCAACCTTCTTGTCCTTCTCGGTACGATCGGCCTTTTTGCCCTCAGGAACCCGACGACCAGGATCCTTGCGAGTCCCCGCCGCAGCCACCCGAGCCCGAGACTTCTTACCCATAAAAAACACCTCATCAGGTAGTAGATAAACTAAAAGCCGCCACCCAGTGTACCCCCTAACAAATAGTGCCGCCCCAAAAGGGGCGGCACGCAAACCAATCTATTAGCCAAAACTCGTTGGCAAGCCCGCGTCGTCAGACCCGCGGCGCATGCCTTTGCCTCGCGCGACCCTGCGAAGCCGTGAGCGAGAGGGAAAGGGATGCGCCGCGGGTCTGACGCCCGGAGCGGTGAAACCAGCAGTTGCCCTGCGAAGCCGTGAGCGAGGAGGGAAGGTAGTCCGGCCCTCCCGGCCCAGCTCACACTAGCGCCATGCGCTAGTAGTTCACCACCTGCTCCTCAAAGTACGCCTTCGGGTGGTTACAAACCGGGCACACCTCGGGCGCCTCGGCACCAACATGCAGGTGCCCACAGTTCAGGCACTTCCATACCTTTACGCCCTCGCGCTCAAACACCTCGCCCGACTCGATGCGCTCGACGAGCTTGTTGTAGCGCTCCTCGTGAGCCTTCTCCACGGCACCGACGCCACGGAACTTCTCGGCGATCTCGGCAAAGCCCTCCTCCTCGGCGGTCTTGGCAAACTCGTCATACATCGTGGTCCACTCGTAGTTCTCGCCCGCGGCGGCGTCGCGCAGGTTGTCCAGAGTGCCCGGAACGGCACCGTCGTGCAGGTACTTAAACCACAGCTTGGCATGCTCGGACTCGTTGCCCGCCGTCTCGGCAAAGATATTCGAGATCTGAACGTAGCCGTCCTTTTTGGCCTTGGATGCATAGTAGCGATACTTGGTGTGCGCCTGGGACTCACCGGCAAAAGCAGTCTCGAGGTTCTTCTTGGTCTGAGAGTTCTCAAAATCCATAGGTGTACTTCCCTTCAACACATGCCGCCCATAGGCTTTGAGCGGCCTTGTCTTTAGGATGCCCTCAAGCCGAGAATTTAAACCTTATAATCCTGTTCTTCAGATTCGAGCGAGCTATACACTCAGCCAACGATCGCCCTCGGAGCGGCAAAAGCCCTCGCGCTCCAGGTCGGCAAGAATACTTGCGACTAGCTCGCGCTCAACCGGCTCCCGGCCGGCTGCCGTCTCCATCTCGTTAACGCCTGCAACAGCTTCATCAACCGTAATGCCCGCAGGCTGCCCATCACGCGCCGCCAACAACATGCGCACGATGTGGGCGCGCTTTTGGCGACGCGAGCCCTCAAACTTGGACTGACGACTATAGCCCGCCGACCGCCTGGACGGATTGGGCAGCGTCTTTTTAAGATACGCGCCGTAATCCAGCAACGCGTAATACCACGCGCGCGGCGTATCGGCATCATCTTGAGGCACGGCAAAGGACGCGATCTCGTCCGCCGCCGCACCGGGGGCCGCCGGACAGGCGGCTTGAATCAGCGGCACCAGCTCGCGATCGGGAACGGCCGGCACATCGGGAAAGAAATGATGCAAAAAGACCGTGCGCACGTTGGTCTCCAGATACACGCCCGGAAGATCGAATGCAAACGAACGGATGCCCTGCGCCGTTGCCGGGCCAATGCCGGGCAGCGCGACCAAGTCACGCGTCTCACGCGGAAACTCCCCGTCCCAGTCCTCCACAACGCACTGTGCAGCCCTGTGAAGCGCCAGGGCGCGGCGATTGTAGCCCATCCCCTGCCACGCGTCCAAGACATCGGAAGGGGCGGCCTGAGCAAGCGCCTGGACAGTCGGAAAGCGATCGAGCCACGCCGACATGCGCGTCTCCACGCGCGGCACCTGCGTCTGCTGTAGCATGACCTCGGAGAGCCAAATGATATACGGGTCGCGCGTGCGGCGCCACGGAAGGTCGCGATAGCGCAGGACCCCTTCCGAACGAATCATCGAACGAAAGGGGTCCTGAATCATGACAATGCTCCTTATGCGGCGCTATTCCTCCCGGCAAGCATACGCGCAGGCGGTGTACTCGGGAAACGCATCGCGGTCGGCGAACTTGGGATCGACAGCCGGGAACTGGCGATGGGCGACGATATCGCCGAGCGAAACGGAATCGAGATAGTCGCGCATCAGCGCCTGGGCTCCGGCCCACAGGGGATGATAGCAGCACGTGCCCATGCGCGCACAGTCGCCATCGGGGGCGGTACAGTCGTTCATGACCATGGGACCCTGAACGGCCTCTACAACCTGACGAATCGTGACATCGTCGGGGCTCACCTTAAGGCGCATGCCGCCATGAACACCACGCAGACTCTCCACAATGCCAGCCTGAACCAAACCGTGCTGAATCGAGCGGGCAAACGAATACGGAACATTGACCTCTTCGGCAGCAGTGCGAACAGAAAGCAACCGCTCCGGCTCCTCGGCAAGCATCGCAAGCATGCGAAGGGCATAATCAGTCTTCCTCGATATGTCCATGTTTCCCCTTTCAAGGAATACGAACAGCTCGAACGAGCTCCGGGGCCGAGCTTGTGTCGAGACGCCAAATGACCGCCTGAACAACCAAATTATAAAATGGGTGTCCACTGAATGCCGCACTTGAAGACTGGTTGAATCAGGTACGGCCTACAGTGAGATTTAGTATAGCCTAACCCCCTACTTCATTGAACAGATGTTGCGCAACAAAGCTGTTGTTCAGACAGATATACTTATTAGATTTTACTTGCGTTCCCGAAGGCGCGGGGATTCTGGGCGAAGATGCACCAGGGCGATCGTTCTATCGAAACAAAGTACATCAAACGCAAAAAGCCACGTCCGAAGACGTGACTTTAATTGCGTTGGCGGGAAGTACGGGGCTCGAACCCGCGACCTCCGACGTGACAGGCCGGCGCTCTAACCAAACTGAGCTAACTCCCCAGGCAGTCGTTCGCGTTTGTTTCCGCTCGCGTGCGCTGCGGGGATTAGTATACACAGAAGTCTGTCCGGCGCGCAACAACTTTTTTGAAAAAATTTTTGGGACCATCCGGGAGGGTCTCCGGGGCTGGGGCGCGGGTTAAGTTTGCTGCTCTACAGTCCTGCGCAAGACGGAAAGCACATTAAGTGCTTTCCTTTGCGTGCGGAACTCGCGACAAACTTAACCCGCGCCCCAGCCCCGGAGACCCTCCCTGTCGTCACTTTGTTCAACCAGTTTTGCGGGCGTGCGCCGCTGCGCGGCTAGCCCGCGTGCTCCTCGGCGGGGTTGGTCTGATGGATCTTGTTGAACTTTGGCCTTTGGCTTAAAGAAAAACGGGAGGTGCGGCTTGCATCCCCCGTTTTTGTTGTGGTTACTCTAGGTCAATAAATTTGGTGCTTATGATCTTGCCGTCTTTTACGAGCATTCTGGCCATGGTGGGGCCTCGGGTTCCTCTGGGGTAGCTGGCGCTGCCTGGGTTGAGGACCAGGCAGCGGCCCACTTGGGCTTCTTTGGTTACGTGGGTGTGACCGTTGATGGCTACGTCCACGGATCCCACCGGGAGGTCTTCGCGGTAGTGGGCTACGGCGAACTTGAGTCCTTCGTAGGTAAAGAGCGCCAAGCGGTCCACATCGGGGCCGTAGTCGCGGTAGTAGTCGTTATTACCCAGCACCGCTCGCACGGGGGCGATGGTGCGCAGGTGCTCGTAGTCCATCTCCGACGTAAGGTCGCCGGCGTGGATAATCAGATCCGCACCCTTAAGCTCGTCTAGGAGCGCAGGCGAAAGATAGCCGTGGGTGTCCGAGATAATGTCGATACGCTTGGCGCTTGCACTGTTCATGGGATCCCTTCCGCAAAACGATTTGGTGCATTCATGCAAAAAGCCCCACGGCTCCGCAGACGATTTTGGTCTACAGGGCTGCGGGGCCAATGTACTAGAGGCTCAGGGCCTTTTTGAGTGGCACGACGCGACGGCGCGAAACCGGTACGCGTTCGTCGACGCCCGTAATACCCAGCTGGATAGCGCCCGAGGGAACCGTCTCGACATCGGTGACACACGCCAAGTTGACGATATAGCGGCGGTGAACGCGGAAGAAGCCAAAGTCGCAGAGCTTGGCCTCGAACTGTGCCAGCGAGGTCGTGGACAAAAAGCGGTCATCGACCGTATAAATACAGGAGTAATCGTCCTTGGCCATGATAAAGCGAATGTCGTCCACGGGGATGAGGACCTTGCGGCCGCCCTTTTCCACCGGGATGCGCTCGATGGTCACCTTGCTGTCCGTGACAGGTTTGGCGCGTTGCATAACCTTATCGATCGCTCGATCCAGGCGAGCCTCCTCGACCGGTTTCATCAGATAGTCGACGGCATCCACATCAAACGCCTCGACCGCGTGATCGCTGTACGCGGTTACAAATACGATCGCCGGCGGATTCTTGAGCTTGTGCAGTGCCTCGGCAAGCTGCAGACCCGAAGCGCCAGGCATCGAAATATCGAGGAACACGACATCGACGCGGCTCTCCATGAGCATCTCGATGGCGGAGCGAACGCTCGACGCTTCTGTGATCGTGCCGATCTTGCCCGTCTGCTCGAGCAAGAAGCGAAGTTCCGAACGGGCCGGGGCCTCGTCATCCACAATCATCGCACGCAGCATAGGGATAAAACCTTTCGTCAACTAACTACGTCGGGCATCCGCCAACTAGCGTTAAACCCGCAACCTATCATTTTACTCTTGAATGTCGAAGATGCTCTCTGACAAATCGAGATGCAGGAGCACTTTAGTGCCCTTACCCGGGGCCGATTCGACGCGCGTGTAGGAGTGCGGTCCATAAAAGCGATGGATGCGCTCCGAAATATTGTGCATGGCCACACCGGCGCCGCCACCCTGTGGGGAGTTGGCGTCGGGACGGGCAGAGCGCTCGTCAAACAGTCTGGCAGCGGTGCCTTCGTCCATGCCCACGCCGTTATCGGCGACCGCAATCAAAATCGCATCTTCGCCATCCCTGTGGACCGACACGTCAATCCTCAGCGCATCGCCATCACCCATACCGTGGCGTACGGCATTCTCGACGATCGGCTGAATTACAAATGCCGGCACCAGCGTGTCCTCGATGTCCTCGGACACGTCGAAGGTCGCCAGCACGCGATCCTCGCCAAAGCGCGCCTTCTCAAACGTCAGGTAGCGCTTGGTCTGTGCGACCTCGCGCGACACGGGAATGAGCGAGCCCGAATTGTCGAGCGTGGCGCGATAGAACGAGGAGAACTCGCGCAGCAGCTCGCGGGCGCGCAGCGGGTCGGTACGCGTAAACGACGCGATGGTGTTGAGCGTGTTGAACAGAAAATGTGGGTTAATCTGCGCTTGCAGGGCACGCACCTCGGCACGGGCCGTGAGCTCCTTTTGCACCTCGAGCTCGTGGATGGCGAGCTGCGTGGACAGGATCTCGGCAAAACCCGAGGCGAGCGCATACTGGGTACGGTCAACGGCACGCAGGGTCTTGTAGTAGAACTTGAGCGTGCCGACGGTACGATCGCCCACCTTGATGGGGGCGATAATGCCGGCGGGGACTTGGTTGTGCGAGCCGTCCGAGCCCACCACGTCCACCACGCGGTTGAACGACTGGACGATACCGTGCTCGATGACGTAGCGCGTGGCAAGTGTGTGGATGGGCGAATCGGGCAGCAGCTTTTCCTCAAACTCGCCCGCGCAGGCCAACACGTTGCCCTCGTCGGTGATGGCCACCGTCATGGCGCGCGTCTCGGGCAAAATGCGCTGGCACACCAAACGCGCCGACTCCTGCGTCAGGCCGCCTTTGATGTCCTCGAGCATGGCAGAGGCCACCGAGAGCGTCTCTTCGGTGTACTGCGAACGCACCGAATCGGGATTGAGCGTCAAATAGATAAAAATGCACAGAAAGATGCACAGCAGCGCGCAGGCGACCACGGTCGCGATTGGCTCAATCCCAGTCGCCAGGGCAAAAATAAAGTACAACAGCACGCAGATGGCGCAGACAACGGCGATCACGCGAAAGATTGATATTGAGTTATCGCGCTGGGCGCGGCGGTCGATCATTCAGTCCCCTCCAGGATGCTGGTCAGTTGTGCGTCGCGCCAGAGCCCGTCCATGATCTTGGGCCAGAAGCTCTGAAAACGCAGGTAGCTTGCGGCGTTTTGGCGCGCGTAGGTCTTGGCCTCGTCAATACCGTGCCGCCAAATGCGTAGATACCCCTCGCGCTCGCGGGTAAACACGCTGCGGACCATGGCGGTCTTGCGCACACGGTCGTCGAGCTCGCGTGAAATCCACGGGCCCGGATAGGGCATGAGCGACGCGGCCGTGACGGGAACGAGCTCCTGCTGGTGCGCGGCAAATGTCAGCTTGGCACGCTCGTAGTACCAACGGTACACATCCTGCATAAAGCGCGGGGAGCGCTTCTCGGACTCGGGCGGCAGGTGACGAACGGTCCACTCGTTGTCAAACCACACGTCGTAGCCAAACATGCGCATGTTAAAGAGGTAGTCCAGGTCCTCGCCTCGGGTGATAAACGGGTCAAACGCCACACGGGTAAAGGCGCGGGCATGAAGTGCCATGAGGCCGCCGCACACGTAGTTTGAACGCGAGATACGGGTGCCCGAGAGCGCCTTTTTCATCCAGCGATTAAACTCGATGCGCTTGGTCCACCAACGATGGCAAATGCCCACCTTGTCCGTGGGCGCCAACGGCGATCCGTCGCGATCGTAAAAGTAACCGCTCTTAACCAAAATCGGCAGGCCCTGACGCGTCTGCTGGCCCAGCGCATAGGTCGCGCGCTTCATAAAGTCGGCATCGATAACGGTCTCGTCGTCATCCAAAAAGACGACGGCATCGCGGCCGAGCACCGCAGCGCAGGCAAGCCCCATATTGCGAATGGCGCCGTATCCGCGCAGGCTCACGCACTCGCCCGAGCCCTTGGGAGCAATCTGCGCCACACGGTCGGCGATACGCGATGCCTGGGTGTTGGTAACTACGGTGACTTTGAGCGTAGGGTGCGCGTTGACGATTTCGTGCACGCGCTTCGACACATCCGCCGTAGCCGAGATGGGACAGACCACCAAAAGGATAATCCTCGGAATGTCGCGCACCTGCTCGAGCGAGGCCAGGCAGCGGTCGAGCTCGGGATTGGTGGCGTCAAGCTTCGTCGAGTGGTCATAGGCGCCGGGAGCGTTTGCACGGGCATCATCGCCCGCCCAATATGTTGGAATCACAACCGTGGCGTTCATGCCTTCCCTCCCTGCAACACAAAAACGGGGCGCCGCCAAACACAGGCGACGCCCCGCGACCTAGCTGATTCCATCATACCCACTTGGGCAAATCATTGCTCGCAAGTCGCAATGTTTATTGCGGATAACCCCAAAAGAGTACCGTGGACAGGCACAATAGCCGCTCGCTCCTATGCGGCATGCTCTGCCGCCCGAGTCATGCGGGACAGGCGAACCAGCAGCATAAAGCCAACGATCAGCAGCACGCCAATGGAAAGGACGCCCAGCGACGGGTTGCCGGTCAGCGAGGTGACGACCGACACCAGGAAGGTGCCCATGACGCTTGCATAGCGACCGAAGATGTCAAAGAAGCCGTAGTACTCGTTGGACTTTTCCTTGGGGATAATGCGGCCAAAGTAGCTACGGCTGAGCGCCTGCACGCCGCCCTGGAACAGGCCGACCATAATGGCAAGCACCCAGAATTCAAAGGCGGTCTTTAGGAAGAACGCGGCGAACAGCACAATGCCCATGTAGGCGGCGACCGCCACCAGGATCATGTTGAGCGTGCCCACGCGTCCGGCGAGCTTGCCATAGATGATGGCGGACGGAAAGGCCACAAACTGCGTAACGAGCAGCGCCAGCACCAGCTGCGTCGAATCGATGCCCAAAGCTGAGCCGTAACTGGTGGCCATGGAAATGACCGTGTGGACGCCATCGATATAGAAGAAGAACGCGATCATGTAGACCAGCACGGTCTTGTTGTGGGCGATCTCGCGCATGGTGTGTCCGACCTCGGAGAACACACCGCCCACAATGTGGCCGATGGTGTCCTCGGGACCGCGCTCGCGACCGTACTTTTGCTTATAGGTGCGAATGAGCGGCAGAGTAAAGATGAGCCACCAGGCACCAGTGATGATAAACGACAGACGCGTTGCCAGCATGGTGGGGACACCAAGAGCGGGGCCACCCATGATGAGCGCCAGGCAGATGATGAACGGCACGGTGGAACCGATGTAGCCCCAGGCATAGCCCGAGCTGGACACGGCGTCCATGCGCTCGTCGGTGGTAATGTCGGGCAGCATGGCGTCGTAGAACGTCATAGAAGAGTTAAGGCCGATGGTGCACAGCACGTACACGGTCAAAAATGCCATGGCGGACATTGGGATAGCCTGCGCCAGGCAAAGAACCAGGCCCGTGAGGAAGAAACCCAAGAAGAACTTGATCTTGTTGCCGGCGTAGTCGGCAAGCGCGCCCAGAATGGGCATGAGCATGGCAATGACCAGCGAGGCAATCGTCTGCGCGTTGCCCCAAGCGACCACCAGGTCTGCCGAGGAAGCACCGGTATTGATGGCGTTAAAGTAGATGGGCACCACCGAGGTATTGAGCAACACGAGGGCCGAATTGCCCACATCGTACATAACCCAGTTACGCTCGAGCTTGGTGTATTTCATGGACAGGGGCCCTTTCGTATTCGCCCAATATGCAGTTAGTTCATCGTACCCCAATTGCACAGAAGCGCTGGTAAGGATTCGGCAAAGGGGTACGCACGGACCCTACTCCTCGCGGTCGAACTCCTCGTCGGCGTCGAGCACGCGGCCGCTGTAGTTGATATGGCCGGTCACGGCCTCCATGTCGCCGGTCTCGATAAAGCGAGCAACGGTGAGCTCGTAATCGACCAGTGCGCGCTCAAAGACCTCGGGGAAGCTCTCGGTCGAGACCTCATCGGTAAAGGGATTCTTCCATGTCAGGTGGCCCAGGTTGCCGGTGCGCTCGGGCAGCTCCGTCGTCACGCGATGAGCAAGGCCGTCGAGCAGCGAGTAGTCGTGCACCAAGCCCTCGACCAGGGCAATCGCGCGCGTCTTTACCGAGCCGGCGGGCTCAATGGCGCGATAGAGCATCTGCATGTCCGAGACGGCGCCGGCGTACTCCCCCGCCGGGATGTCGATACCGTACACGCGCCCGGCGACGTAGCTCATCAGCACACCGGCCACGCGATTGATGCGGTCGGTGGTGACGATCTCGCCCGCCGGCGGATAGTCCTCGACCGTGGCACCGTCGCGCTTGAGCTGCAGCATCAGCACGTCCAGGTCGCTTTCGAGCACGGCGTGTACTTGGCTGCCCGAAGCCTCGAGCTCGGGATCGGAATCTACAATGCCAAACTGCTGCTCGTAGACAAAGGGGTGGGCATTGCGGTCGAGCACATAGTGCGACAGCAGGCCCAGCGCAAAGGCGCGACCCAGATTGGCATCGCGCGGCTGCAGGTGCGACACGCCATCGCGCAGGCACGAGAACTGGCGCGACATGCGCGAGCGGTGCATGACCTGAGCAAGCAACATACAGTCGGAAATGCGCGGCGTGAGCATGTGGAAGAAAAACGGGTCGGGACCTTGGTTTCCCAGGATAAAGGCGATGCGCTCCTCGTCGGACGTAATAACGCCCTGCGGAAGACGGTCGATGCTTTCCTCGCCAAACAGATGATGCGTAATGAGCGCGGGCATAATGATCCTTTCGATTTCATTCGATGTCACCCATTATGCCCACCGCACGGTCATGCCAAACCTGCGGCGGTAAACGATGGCATGCAGACCGCCTACGCAAGCCCCAGGTGCGCCTTGACCTCGGCAGCACGACGACGGGACACGGGCACCGTCGAGGTTACGCGATCGAGCCTGAGCTCCATAAGACCCGTGGAACCGATCTCGACATTGTGCACGTCTTCCAAATTGACCAGATAGCTGCGGTGGACACGGATAAAGCCCTCAGAGGCCAAGCGCCGCTCGAGCGAGGAAATCGACTCATTGATCAGGTATGTTCCCTCGGCGCAGACGACGTTGCAAAAATCGGCGCGTGCCTCAAAGTAGCAGACATCCGCCACGGGAATGAACACCTTTTTGCCCCCGCGATCCACCGTCAGGCGCAAAGGCTGGCGCGGAGCATGGACGACACGGCGAGCGCCCAAGGCGGCCTCGATCTTGTCGAGCGCCTTTGACAAGCGGGCATCCTCGACCGGTTTGACGATGTAATCGACAGCATCGAGGTTATAGGCATCAGCCGCATACTCGGCAAATGCCGTCACAAACACCACGACCGGCGGCGTCTTTAGGTTCTGCAGCGTCTCGGCAAGCTCAATTCCCGAGCGACCGGGCATGGTAATGTCTAAAAACAGCACGTCGGGCTTGTTCGACAGAATCGACTCCACGGCTTCGGTGACATTGCCTGCCTCGGCAATCTGACCTACACGCGTATCCTTTTCCAACAGATAGCGTAGCTCAGCCCTAATGGGAGGCTCGTCATCAACCACCAGGATGTTCCAGCCTTCGGACATATGCGCTTCCCCTCTTTTTCTCTCAATCCAACCGCGTGCTACACCGTCAACGGCGCCGGCTCATGCGGCTCGCCGTTCAACTCAACGATGACCTGTGTTCCCACGCCTTCCTGGGACTTCACGCGCATGCCGGAATCTTCTCCGTAAAAGAAATGGATGCGCTGAAGCACGTTGAAGAGCGCCAGGCCACAACCTCGCTTGATGGAGCCGTCGGCGGTAATGCTCTCGGGCTCCTCTCGGCGATGCTGCTCAAACAGATGCGCGCAGACTTCTTCGCTCATCCCGATGCCGTCGTCTTCGACGATGATCTCCAAGCCGTCATCGGTCTCAAAAGCCCTAACACGAATAGAAAGCGGCTCGGTCTCGCGCTGCGCATGCTTGATGCAGTTTTCGAGCAGCGGCTGCAAGATAAATGGCGGCACTAGGCTGTCGCGCACCTCAAAGTCGATGTCGACCGAAACGCGCAGACGGCCGTCGCCATACCGGGCCTGCATAAGATTGATATAACGAGTACCCTGTTCCACCTCGTGCTCGAGCGTGGTGAGCGTATCGGAGTCAGAAAGCGTCTGACGATAGTAGTTGGAAAAGTCGATCAGCAGCGATCGCGCCTTGTCGGGCTCGGTTCGAACGAGCGACACGATCGTGCTAATGGTATTGAATAAAAAATGCGGGTCGACCTGCGACTGCAGGGCGCGAAGCTCAACGCGGGCCGTGAGCTCGTCCTGGCGCTCGAGCTCAAAGCTAGCGAGCTGCGTGGAAATGAGATCGGCAAAGCCCGAGGCAAGGGCCGTCTGGCGCATATCGATGCTGCTCAGGCGGGGGTAATACAGCTCGAGTGTGCCCACGCAATGCCCGCGCACGGTAAGCGGCGCGACAATGCCGGCGCGCAGGCGGGGAAAATAGCCGCCCGTCTCATTGGAGGCGTCACGCGAAAACACGCTCTGCTCGCCCGTCTCAATCACGTTGAGCGTGGTCTTGAGCACCACCGGGGTGCCGGCAGGGCACTTTGCCGAGTCCTCGCCCCAGCTTGCCAGCACCTGCTTGCCGTCGGTAAAGCAGATGGCAGAAGCGATGGTCTCGGACAGGATGATTTTGGAGGCGCCCAGGGCCGCTTCGGGCGTAAGGCCGCGCGACGTGTAGGCGAATATTTTTGATGCGATAGCGAGCGTACGGTCGGTTGCGCTCGATGTGAGGTCATCGGGGACCACAAAGACATACGAGAAGAAGAAGCACAGCATGACCAGGCCGGCAATAACGACAACGCCCGGAACGGGATTGGGATTATCGGTTAAATCCCAGATAAGCAGCAGGATAAGCGCCGGAACGACAATACCGAGCAGGATGGCCTGGACCACATGCTGGGCCGTACGAAAGACCTTGGTAGAGTTGTAGCTCTTGCCCAGAATCAGCCTGTTTAAATCCACCGTCATCCCCTTTTATCTACCGCACCCATAGCAATAAAGAGGGCCGCAAGCGACCCTCTCCATTGCATTATGCAATCAAAAACTGTGTTTTGCATCCAGCCATCGACAAACGGTATCTTAGGCGCTGTATTTGTTGGCCTCGCCAAAGGTGCCAGCCTCGACGATCCAGCCATCCTTCATGATGACGTCCATGTTGTCGGTGTTGAGCACGTGGATGTCGGCGGCGACGTCACCGTTGACGACCAGCAGGTCGGCGCACTTGCCGGCCTCGATGGAACCGGTCTCGTCCTCGATGTGGCACATCTTGGCACCGTTGAGGGTGGCGCAGGTGATGGTCTCGACCGGGGTGAAGCCGATCTTGTCGACGAACTCGTACATCTCCTCGATGGAGCAGGTGCCGTACGGGGTGACGAAAGAGAAGGAGTCGGAGCCAATCGTCATGACGACGCCGCGCTTCTTGGCCTCGCGCAGGCAGTCGTAGTTGCGCTGCAGCTCCTTCTCGACCAGGGTGCCCTCGTACTTGTCGTGCAGCTCGGGGACGTAGACGGGCGGATAGGTGGCGTACCAGGTGGGCAGGAAGGCGATCGTCGGGGTGAAGAAGGTGCCCTGCTCGGCCATGAGGTCCATGGTGCGCTCATCGATATCGAAGCCGTGAATCAACTGCTCGCAGCCAAAGCGAACGGAATCGTAGGCAGCGGCGTGGTTGTTGTAGCAGTGGCTCCACACGGGGATACCGACCATCTTTGCCTCTTCGACCACGGCCTGGATCTCCTCGGAGCAATAGTGCTGGTCGCGACCGGAGTCCCAGCGCCAGATGCCTCCACCGGTAGCCCAGATCTTGATGGCATCGGGGTTCTCGCGCAGGCGACGACGGACGGCTTTGCGCAGATCCCAAGGACCATCGACCTGGTCGCCCCAGGGGTGGGATTCCTTGTTGAGCTCCTGGGTGCAGTGGTGGGAGTCACCGTGACCGGCAACGCGGCAGAAGCCCAGGCCGGTGGCCAGAACGCGCGGGCCCTTAAAGACGCCCTTGTCGATGCAATCGCGAATCTGGATACCAAAGCGGCCGATCTCGCAGACGGTGGTGAGGCCGTGGGTGAGGCAGTCGTAGGCCTGCTTGACGGCGACGGCCTGCTTCTCGAGGAGCGGCTGCATGACCCAATCGGTGTCATCGTCGGTCAGGTTGCCCGAGAAGTGCAGGTGGGTGTCGATCAGGCCGGGAAGGACGGTCTTGCCGGCGGCGTCGATAACCTCAACGCCCTCGGGAAGGTCCTGCATAGCACCGGCGTACTCGATCTTGCCGTTGTCGTCGACGAGAACGAGGGAGTTCTCGACCGGCTCGGCACCGGTACCGTCGATGAGCTTGCCGCCAACGATTGCATACTTAGTGGACATGGTTCCTCCTTATGGATCCATATAGTGGGCGAGGCCATGTTGGGTTAAGGCCTCACAAAGCTACCCAAGTGGCGCCGGGTTCGGTGCGCGGGAGAGAGGATTCCGCGCACCCGATCCGCCCCGGCTAGGCGTTACTTTTTACGGGAATTGGTGAAAGCCATGAGGGCCAGGCCAATAGCCAACCAGCCGATCACGATGCTCCACTCCACCATGTTGAGGGAGGCGGGAGAGAACGGAATCACGAGCAGGCCGATGATGATGGCGCAGGCGGTGATAGCGAGGGAGATGCCAAACTTGCCGCCGGGCACCTCGTAGGGACGAGGCAGGTCGGGCTCGGTGAAGCGCATGCGCAAGCAGGCGAGGGCGACCATGCCGCAGGAGAAGATGAAGGCGAGAGCCGACACGTTGGTCAGGGGGATGAGCATGTTCTTGCCCAGGAACGGACCGACGACGGTGATGACGCCCAGGACGACGCAGGCAAGCTTGGGAGCGCCGGACTTGGGATCGACCTCGGCGAACTTCTCGGGCAGCTGGCCCTTGCGGCCCATGGCGAGCATGATGCGGCTCGTGGCGCCGTAGAAGGAGTTCATCGGGCCCATGGGTCCAAGCGTGGCGATGACGAGCATGGCCAGGTACAGGAGCATGTTGATGCCCTTGAGGCAGGCAAGCGCGGGAACCGGGCTCTTAACAAACTCATGCCAGTCGAGGATAGTGCCGAACGAGTAGATGCAGACCATGTAGAAGCCGCCAGCGGCCAGCAGGGCCAGGGAGATGATCTTGCCGAACTTATTCCAGTTGAGGCCCTCGGCTGCTTCCTCAGCCTGCTGAGGAATGGTGTCGAAGCCGGCGTAGAAGAACGGGGTCAGAACCAGGACCGAAACGATGCCTGCGAACAGGCTGGTGCCCTCGGTAGCGGGCTTGCCGCCGCCAGCACCGGTGACCTGGGAGAACACGGGCATGGCGTTGTCCGGCGAGCCGGTGAACAGCGAGACGCCCATGGCGAGCAGCATGCCGCAGAGCAGGGCCTTGGTCAGGAAGGCTTGGAGCTTGGCGGCCGAGCTGGCACCGCGGAAGTTGAGGAAGATGACGTAGACTGCAAAGCCGAGCGCGATCAGCGTCGGGAACAGATAAACGTCGGCGCCCAGGATGGTGTAGAGCTTGACGGCGCGCAGCCATTCAAGACCAGGCAGGCTACCGAACATCTCGGACACGAGGGTCGAGATGGCAATGGCCTCCCACGGGCACAGGATACCGTTGCCCAGGGCTAAGAGCCAACCGGTGATGTAGCTCAGCGTACGGCCAAAGCTACGATCGACATACTCGACGATGCCGCCCGAGATGGGGATAGCAGCCGTGAGCTCACCGAAAACAGCTCCGACGGGCACGAGGAAGATTGCACCCAAGAGGAATGCAATCATAGCGGGAACGGGACCGCCGCCCACGACCATCCAGTCGCCGACCTGCAGAACCCAACCGGTACCGATGATGGCACCGAAACCGATGGTGAAGAAGTTCCAGAGCGAAAGCGTTTTCTTCATGCCGCCGTCACCCTCGACTGCAACTTCTGCGTTCTTGTCCGCCATTGTTCCCCTCCTTTCCTTTTTGACGCCCCTTGGCGTCACCCCTTGCGCGGTCCGTTTTGCCGCGCGCTTTTATTTCGTGGCTTTAAGATACGGCCTTGGCACAGCAGCGCCGCTTGTAGCTCGACCGAAGGCAGAACTGCAAAACGAACGGCGCCGTTTTTGGGACGAACGGCGAGGGGCGCCACTCGTTGCGAGCGTCTGTTTTGATGACGCGATTCGATCGCTCGCGGAGGGCGTCGCTTTATGGTGCCAAGTCCACCCTGTTCGTGCCGTTTATCGAACTTTTGTTGCACGCACTCATTTGCTGCACGTCTTTTTTGTAGGATGGACGGGTTATACATGAGACGAGGCGGTACAAATGGCATACGGATACAACGACGGCGAACGGCAGCGAAACGTTCGCCTTGCCGGGCGTACCACGCCAACATCTAGGAGTGTTTCTGACAACGACGGGCCGCAGAACCCGCAGCGTCCGCAGGATCGCCCCTCGTCGCCTATGCCGCAAAAGCAGCCACGGCCGATGGGACGTGTCAGGGCCGTCAATCCGCGGATTCATCGTCTCTGTCTTGTCCTGTGCTCCATCATGGCATGTCTGACCTTTGTGTATCTGGGGTCGTGTGCCTCGCATGGCTCTGCCGGCCTGGAGCCCGCCGCCGAGGACAAGCTGCTCAAGGCCCCGGTTGCGCCCGGCTACTCGTTTGCGTTTTCGACCCCGCGCTCGCAGTGGCAAGCCGGCACCATGCCCCATATCTATCAGATCGATCCGGCATGGTCGGAGCTGCCCTACGCCGGCGGTACCATCCGTCAAAATGCCTGCGGCCCCACCTGTCTTACCATGGTCTACATCTATAAGACCGGCCACACCGATATGACGCCTGTCGATATGTGCGCTCTTTCCGAGGCGGGCAACTATGCACCCACCGGAGCCACCGAGTGGTCGTTTATGACGAGCGGCGCATGGCAGCTGGGGCTTAACGGGACACAGCTCTACAACGATCGAGACTCGATGGTCCAGGCCTTGCGCTCGGATGCTCCCGTAATCGCCGCCGTGCGTCCCGGCACGTTTACCAACGTTGGTCATTACATCGTGCTCTACGGGATTGACGACGCCGACCAGATCGGTGTCTACGACCCCAACTCGCAAAGCCGCAGCGCCCGCCGCTGGGGCGTCGTAGAAGTCCTCAACGAAATCGAAGCCATGTGGGCCTACTACTAGTCATTTAAGAACGTCCCCAATGACTAGGTGAATAGCAAAAGCCCCGCAGTCGGAGCGGACTGCGGGGCTCATGAAGAGAGGCTAGTTTGTGGGCGCTTTGCCTGGCGCCCACGAGAGAGGCAACAGAGTAGAGACTACTCGTGGATGCGGGTACCGGAGAGGCCGGCCATGGTCTCGGCGGCCTTGTCCAGAGCGCCGATGATGCAGGTGCGGCCCTTGCGGGAACGGGCGAACTTGATGGCAGCGCGGACCTTGGGCTCCATGGAACCCTTGCCGAACTGGCCCTCGTCGGCCAGGCGCTCGGCCTCGTCGGCGGTGAGGTCCTCGAGCTCCTCCTGGTTGGGCTTGCCAAAGTTGATGGCGACATGCTCAACGGCGGTCAGCAGGAACAGAACGTCGGCGTCGCAGTCCTCGGCCAGCAGCTCGCCGCCCAGGTCCTTGTCGATGACGGCGGGAACGCCCTTGTAGCAGCCCTTGTTCTCGTAGTCGCGGACGACGGGGATGCCGCCGCCACCGCAGGCGATGACGATGAACTCGTTGTCGAGCAGGTTGAGGATGGAGTCAGCCTCGACGATCTTCTTGGGATCGGGGGAAGCAACGACGCGACGCCAGCCGCGGCCGGAATCCTCGACGAAGACCTTGGAGGGATCCTCGGCCATGAACTCCTTGGCCTGCTCCTCGGTGTAGAAGGGGCCGATCGGCTTGGTCGGGTTCTTGAACGCGGGATCATCCGGGTCGCACTCGATCTGGGTGACGACGGTGGCGGCGTGCCAACGCTTATAGCGCTTGTGCATCTCGCGGCCGATGCCCTGCTGCAGGTGATAACCAATATAGCCCTGGGACATGGCGCCGCACTCGGGCAGCGGCATCTCGGGGGTGCCGATGGCGTCGTGGGCAGCGGCGAAGGCGTTCTGGATCATGCCGACCTGCGGGCCGTTGCCGTGGGTGATGATGATCTCGTTACCCTGCTCGATAAGACCAAGGAGAGCGTGGGCGGTGTTGCTCACGGCCTCGATCTGCTCGACGGGGTTGTTGCCGAGGGCGTTGCCGCCGAGGGCGACGACGATGCGATCGGGCTTACCAAGAGGCTTAGACATTGCTGGAATCCTTTCTGTAAAAGGCCTACAACCCATTAATAACCCGTGTCCGTGCGATACGCGAGTTTATTAAGGTTTATATTCTCTTTATCGCTCATTTTATTCATTTTGAAAATAGTTTAACGGTGAACGGTCGTTTTTACCCGCTCAGCGTAAAGAAGCCCAGCTCACACATGTTTACGTCATCTACGTGCGACTTTATTTAATTAGAGCAGAGATTAGGCTGGATTATGCAAACTATATCTTTGCTAAACACATAACGGACACTGCAACTATTTACTCGCACTATACGAGATTCTATGCACTTGCAAGACAAGTATGCACCCCTGCAATAACACGGGGCTTTTCATCCAACAAAAGGGATAGCCAATCGCGCTTCACTTTGCGGCAAGCGACTGTGAGTTTGCAGTATAGAACTTTACCGTCGGGTATTGCATGAACGCCGCTGACGCACTTTCGCTCCTGCCCACCCAAGCAGCCGAGAACGCTAACGGCGTCCCCAGCGTTTTCGCATGGCACCGCGCCGACTCGATGGCTTTGAGACCTAAGCGAATCTTTGCTATCTGCCAATTTTTGTACGATTTGGGTCAAATCTATTTGCCAATTTTTGTATGATTATGGGCAAATCTATTTGCCAATTTTTGTCAATGAGGTGTTTTAATGCTACGCCGTAAGGTCACTGACAGGCTTTTGAACTGGAAAAATAACTCTCATAAGGCATTGCTTGTTACCGGTGCGCGTCAAATTGGCAAGAGCTATGCGATTCGCGCGTTTGGTAAAGACAACTACGCGTCGTATTTTGAGGCCAATTTGCTGATCGATGCCGAGGCAAGAGATGTGCTCATTGGCGCTAAGAACGCCGTTGACTTTATCAACCGCGTGGCCCTTCTTGCGGATGCACCGCTTGTTGAGGGAGATACGCTTATCTTTGTCGATGAAATACAGGAGTATCCGCAGATCGTCACGCTCATGAAGGCGTTGGTCGAGGACGGGCGCTTTAGCTATGTCTTCTCGGGGTCTATGCTTGGGACTGAGTTTAAGGGGATCTCTTCTTTCCCGGTGGGGTATGTCGAGCACATTGTTATGCGGCCAATGGATTTTGAAGAGTTTTGTTGGGCAAACAGCATCAGCGAGAATGCGATGATTTCTTATTTGGGACGTGCAAACTACATTTATGATGATAAATACTATTTGACAGCTACTTTCCGTCGTGACGGTACTTCCCGTCTGGCTAAGGAAAATCGTTGGGGCAATTTCCCTTCATTCTCCGGTGCCTGGAGAATTTCAAAAGAAGAATTCTTTGATGTGCCTTGGATTAATGATTTGAAAATTAGAGGTAACTGGGGTCGTCTTGGTAACTCTTCCATTGGAGATTGGGATTATATTGGAACTATTAACCAGAGTATTGTAACTGTATTCGGCGGTGCTATTGTTCCGGGGGCCACTCAGGTGAAATTGGTGAATGCAGGTCTTGTTTGGGAAACGAAAGAAACGGTGAATGTAGGCTTTGATGCCAGCTTCCTTAACCAGCGCTTAACTGTTAGCGCAGAGTATTACAACTCAAAGACCAGTGATGTGTTGGCAGAGACTCCGATCGCCATTTCTACCGGTAACCAAGGAGGTTCTCCATGGAAAAATGCTGCTAGCTTGCGCAATAAGGGCTTCGAGTTTACACTTGGTTGGAAAGATCAGATTTCGGACTTTAAGTATAGCGCTTTGCTGAATGTGACTACTATGGATAACGAAGTATTGAGCTTGGGCCGTGATGGTACTAATAGAGATTATATTGATTCTGGCCAAGCGAGAACTCAACCGGGTAGATCTTTGGCAGAATTTTATTTGAGAAAGACAGACGGTATCTTCAAGACACAAGAACAGATTGATAATTATGTGACATCTACGGGTACTCCTATTATGATTGAAGGAAAACGTCCTCAATTGGGAGATGTTAAGTATCTCGATTTGAATGATGATGGAGAAATTACTGATGCTGACCGTGATTATTGTGGTAGTCCTTGGGCTAAGATGCAAATGTCATTGGTATTTAATGCAGAATGG
>UQXT01000021.1 GCA_900545075.1 uncultured Collinsella sp.
GTGGATATCGGCCCGTTTTTTCGGCACCGCGCACGCGGCCCCCGGCCATCGGAGCCTAGCCGCCGCACAACTAAGTACAACTAAGAACTTCGTTTGCGCATGTTCAAGCCAAATTACACATCATTTTTGACGCCGCTTTTGAATCAAAACGGCGCTGACCGGCATCAGTTGTGGAGGCCTGCGTAGCCAGCGAGCTGCGACAATGTTCCGAATGGCATCTTTCTCCATCATTGGCGTCAAACTCTTGGACAGCTTTCGTTATGTCGCAACATTTTGCCTTGGCGTTTATCGCGAACCCCGCCGCCTGGTCTGCCATGCTATCTGTATGAGTATCGTGCTTTCACATAACACGGCAAAAACGGTCTACCAAGCCGCATACTCGGTATCCGCAATTGGAACCGAGCCCTGCAGTCCCGCCAAAATCTACGGGGCACGCCCCAGCAAGGAACTTCTCGACTCTGCCGCCGACTGGCTCGCCAGGCACAATATCGCCCTTGATAACAGCGCGCCGCTCGATACAACGGTGTTCGAGCGCGCAAACGTGCGCAACATACCGGGTTGCAAATGCCACGTATCGTCTAAGCGTTTCTCGGGCTCGCGCTTTATCCGGATCGCCGATGACATCTATATTGTCAGCGTCGAACTCTGTGCGCTTCAGGCCGCAACCTATCTTCCCTTTCGCGAACTTGTGGAGTACTACTTCGAACTGTGTGGCGCCTATTCCCTTGGGCGCGATGCCTCGACAGCCTATACCGAGCGTTTCGCGCTCACCTCGACTTCGAGCCTCAAGCACTTCTTTAACTCCCTCACCGACTGCAAGGGACTCGAACTTGCCCGAAAAGCCGTCCGTTGTGTGCGAGACGGATGCCGCTCGCCAATGGAAACGGCGTTTGTCATGATGCTCACGTTACCCAGACGCGAGGGCGGGCTGGGCATTAGCGAGATCGAGACCGACTACGAAGTAAAGGTCACAGCTGCCGCAAAAGACCTCACGCGGCGCGAAAAGTTCTATATGGATGCATATCTTAAGCGATCCCGAACCGACATCGAATACAACGGATTCCAACATGATGCCGAAAAAGACCGTGCCATTGACGAAGAGCGCAAGAACGCACTGGCGTCCATGGGCTACGGAATCATTACCGTCAGTCGCTATTCCTTTATGCACGCCAGCGCCTTCGCCAGAGTCATGGAGGCGATTCAGCGAAAGGAAGGCATTCGTCCATCGCGCCTGCCCAAAGATTTCACAATCAAGCAAGAAGAGCTGCGACAATTTGTACTCAGGAGGTTTATCAAGGAAAAGAGGCACATTGAGGAGCTCCTCCGTCAAGACGTAGAGCAGCGTAGTGCACTTGAGCTCGAGCACGCCGTGCTCGAAGGTATCTCGCTGGACGACCCGACGATCAACGATGTCCCAGCCATCGACGACATGCAAGTCATCGAGCTGGATTGCCCGGAGTTCGCTCAAACAAGCACTTCCACGCCCGAAGGCAGGGTGTACGGGGCCAGAACAAAGACAGACTGACAGGGTGGGTACCCCGGCGACGTGCAAAAACGGGAGTTTTCAGCAAAGCCGGGTATTCAAGGAGCTTCGAATTGATCTATTTTGCACCGATGCCACCGATTTCAACGCACGTTAGGGAACAGCTGGGGAATATCTATCGCCATTTACACTCCAGTAAGGCCTTGCGGCGGCAAATGCCGCCGCATCATGCAATAAATAATCCCTCGTCGATGCTGAAAACTCCCGTTTTTGTACGTCGCTAGGGTACCCACGTTGACATCGGCGGCCTTATCTGCGCCCACCGATGCCCTTAGCCGCCTTTAGGACCAATCGATAGCAAAAAATTCGCGAATTATATTGACATAGGAACATGCGCTCATATACTCGGAAGTAAGTTATATGAGCGCATGTTCATATGAAAGGATATTGCAATGAGCGATCCCGCTGATGAAATAAAGTCCAGCATCGACACCACCATCGTGCCCGACATCCCCACCACCTGCTCGCCCGAGGACCTTCCTGACGAGGAGCTGCTGTACGACCTTGCCGACCTGTTCAAGGTTTTCAGCGACACCACGCGCATCAAGATCCTTTACGCCCTCATGGGCCGCGAACTCTGCGTGGCAGACATCGCCGAAGCGACCGCGACCTCGCAGTCTGCTGTGTCACACCAGCTGCGCACGCTCAAGCAGTCACACCTGGTCAAATTCCGGCGCGACGGCCGCAACATCCTCTACTCGCTCGCCGATGATCATGTCTATACCATGCTCAACCAGGGCATGAGCCACATCTGCGAATAGCAGCCAACCACGGTACCAGCGCGGCCTGCACCCAAGCCGCAAAAACAGGGAAAGGAACCCACCATGAAAAAGCAGTTCAAGCTCGACGAGATCGACTGCGCCAACTGTGCGCGCGAGCTTCAGGACGAGCTGGCCAAGCTCGAGGGCGTCAAATCCGTGTCCGTCAACTTTATGACCCAGAAGCTGACGCTCGAGGCCGATGACGCCGAGTTCGACGAGGTGCTCGACCGCGTTGTAGAGTTTACGGCCGACGCCGAGCCGGACTGCGAGATCATTCTCTAGCCCAGGTTAACGTCAACCCGCAAGGCCGCGCTTGCCGCGGCCTTTGCTCGCGAAATTATATGAGCAAGTGTTCATACATTCAAATGGGAGGTTTGAATCATGACAGCCGCCGATCCCACAAAGAAAAAGAAGAAGCGCAAGAAGAAAGAGTCCCTTGAGCATAAGCGCAATCGTATCCTGGTAGCGCTAGGCATTTTTGCGGTGGTGTACGCCCTCGAGGAGCTCGGTACCCTTACCGCCGCATTCGGCACCCCGGGTAACGTCTACGCCAGCTTCGTGCTGTTCCTGGTGCCGTTCCTAATTGCCGGCTACGACGTGCTCCAAAAGGCATACAACAACATCCGCCGCGGCAAGGCCTTCGACGAAAGCTTCCTCATGGCCGTCGCGACCATCGGCGCGTTTGCCATGGTGCTCTTCCCCGACACCGATCCGCACATGGCCGAAGGCGCCGCTGTCATGCTGTTCTATCAGGTCGGCGAGCTGTTCCAGGCCTACGCCGTGGGCAAGAGCCGCAAATCGATCAGCGCCATGATGGACATCGCGCCCGATTACGCCAACGTCGAGCAACCCGACGGCACACTCGAGCAGGTCTCCCCCGATGACATCGCCGTCGGCACCGTCATCGTCGTCAAGCCCGGCGAGCGCGTACCCATCGACGGCGTCATCGTCGAAGGCGAGACGCAACTCGACACCGCCGCCCTTACCGGCGAATCGATTCCCCGCCCGGCCAAAACCGGAGACGATATCATCAGCGGCTGCATCAACATGACGGGCCTCATCCACGTGCGCACCACCAAGCCATTTGGCGAGTCCACCGTCGCGCGCGTCCTGGAGCTCGTAGAAAACGCCAGCGAAAAGAAGGCGCGTACCGAGAACTTCATCACGCGCTTCGCCCGCGTCTACACGCCCGCCGTCACCGGCGCGGCCGCGGTACTCGCGCTCGGCGGCGGCTTGGTCACCGGCGCCTGGTCCGACTGGATCCTGCGCGGCCTGACCTTCCTGGTCGTCAGCTGCCCGTGCGCGCTCGTGATCAGCGTCCCGCTGAGCTTCTTTGGCGGCATCGGCGGCGCATCCAAGCTGGGCGTCCTCATCAAGGGCTCCAACTACCTCGAGACGCTCGCCGAAGTGGACACCGTCGTCTTTGACAAGACCGGCACGCTCACCAACGGCACGTTTTCGGTCGTGGCGGTACACCCCGAGGCAGGTTATACCGAGCAGTCGCTGCTCGAAGTCGCGGCCCTTGCCGAGTCGTTTTCCGATCACCCCATCGCACGGTCCATACGTGCCGCCTACCAGGGTGAGCTCGACCAGAATCGCGTGAGCGACTCCGCCAATGTCGCGGGTCACGGTTTCACGGCAACCATCGACGGCAAGCGCGTCGTCGTCGGCAACGCCAAGATGCTTGCTGCGGCCGGTATCGACGCTCCCAATTGCGAGGTCGTCGGTACGATCCTCCATGTGCTGGTCGATGACACGTACGCCGGCCATATCGTAATTGCCGACACCATAAAGGCCGATGCCGAGCAGGCTATTCGCGACTTGCACGCTGCCGGCGTCAAACGCACCGTCATGCTCACGGGCGACCGCGAGGAGGTTGCAGCGTCTGTGGCCAAGCAGCTGGGGCTCGACGAGTTCCACGCGCAGCTCCTGCCAGGCGACAAGGTCGAGCGTGTCGAGGCGCTGCTTGCAACCGAGAGCGGCAAGGGCAAGCTCGCCTTTGTCGGTGACGGCATCAACGACGCACCCGTGCTCACGCGCGCCGACGTCGGAATCGCCATGGGCGCCATGGGCTCGGACGCCGCAATTGAAGCTGCCGACGTGGTGCTGATGGACGACAAGCCGTCCAACATCTCCCGCGCGATCCGCGTGGCGCGCAAGACCATGACGATTGTTTGGCAGAACATCATCTTTGCGCTGGGCATTAAGCTGCTGATCCTGGTGCTCGCGGCGCTCGGCATCGCCAACATGTGGCTTGCCGTCTTTGGCGACGTGGGCGTGGCGATCATCGCCATTCTGAACGCCATGCGCGCGATGGGTGTCAAGAACCTGTAGCTTGTACTCGGACGGTCCCGGCAGGGATGTCCCCTCCAAAACGTCCTCGGCAAATGTGACCCCGTTGTCCTGCTCCTACGGAGCTATGGACAACGGGGCCACTTGCCTGCGGAATGTTTTGGAGGGGACATCCCTGCCGGGACCTGCGGTAACGTTACTGATGGTTCTTGGGCATCGCTTGCTGGCGGGGTTCCTTGTCTGAGCTGGACTTAGTTGGTGGGGCTACTGGTCCCGGTCGGCGCCCCGTCCCAGCATTGCCCTTAGCTTCTCAAAGCTCTCCTCGCTCAGACAATGTTCCATGTGGCAGCCCTCTTGCGAGGCAACCTCGGGCGCTACACCTGCGTCCTCTAGCAGCCCCACAAAAAAGCAATGGCGCTCCCACATTTGACGGGCAACCTCAATACCGCGTTCCGTCAGATGAACATCTCGTTTGCCCATTTCGACATAGCCGTTGCTTTCCAGCGTCGCCATGGCTTTAGAGACGCTTGCTTTGGTTACTCCCAGGTATTCGGCAACGTCAATCGATCGAACGATGCCTTGGCGCTCCGAGAGCACATAAATAGATTCGAGATAGTCTTCTCCAGATTCACGCAGGGCCATGGACCGCCTTTCGCGATGGCTTCTAGTTAGCCTTTGGATACTTTTGCTTGATTCACTTTACCGCAAAAGTTGCCCATGTCTTACTACGTTGTTTAAAAAGTTAGCCGTGCTTCACAAAATGCGTAATACAAGCAAAGCGACACGACACGCAGCGCGCAAGGAGTGTCCCCAGCTACCGACAGAAAAGGAACGTCCCCAAGTGCCGAGCCGCAGCTATAGCAGCCCAAAGTGCTTCGCGGCGTTATAGATCCCGTCGTCGTCCACGACGGTCGTCACATAGGTCGCCGCAGCTTTCACCGTGTCCTGCGCGTTGCCCATGGCCACGCTCGTGCCCACGGCGGAAAACATCGACAGGTCGTTCTCGCCATCGCCAAAGGCAATCGCCTCGCTCGCGTCGATGCCTAGGCGCTCCAGCGTCGCCGCAACACCCAGGTCCTTACCGCCGTTAGCGGGGATAATGTCGCAGAACAGATCGCACCAGCGCGTAGTGAGCGAATGCGACACCGCGTCGGTCACGATATGCTCGTCGGCAGGGTCCACAAAGGCGCAAAACTGGTAGACCGGCGCGTCAAAGGCGTGCTCAAACGGCTCCTCGTGGTAAACGATTCCCGCGTTGCTGCCGGCCGTCACCACGCGCTCGGACAGGCGGTTCACAAACGAGTTCTCGCCCTGCATACACAGCGAGTCATAGCACCCCTGCGCCACCTGGTCCACAATCACCGCAACGTCGTCCGGATCAATCGGGCAGCTGCGGTAGACGCCCTTGGCATCAAAACAGTGCTGGCCCGAAAGCGTAATGTACGCATCCCATCCCAAGTCGAACAGCCAATCCGGCATCTGGTAGGTCGGGCGACCCGTGGCGATTACGCACGCAATCCCCTGTTCGCGAAAGTTATCGAGCACCTGCTGCGCCGACGCCGGAATCCGGTGCGTCTTAAAACTCAGCAGCGTGCCGTCGATATCGAAAAATGCGGCCTTGATCATCCTCGCCTACTCCTCGCCCTCGAGCTTCTCGCTCGCCTCGAGCCACGCCGTCTCCAGCTCGTCCATGGTGGCGTGGGCCTCGTCGATCTTTGCCTGCTGCTCGCCCAGCGCCGTGTAGTTGGTGGGGTCGACCTGGACCATCGCGGCCTCGGCCTCCTCCACACGAGCGCGCTGCGTTTCCATCTTGCGCTCGAGCGAGCTCACCTCGCGGCGAAGCTTCTGGCGCTCGGCATTGGAAAGGCCATTGGGCTGACCGCTCGACTTGGGCTTTTCGGCCGCAGCTGCCGCGGTACCGGTGTCGAACGTACCGGTCTTGGCACTCGGTGCGCCCACGGGCTCGCCCTCGGCAGTGGCGTTGCACAGGCGCAGGTACTGGTCCACGCCGCCGGGCATATGCGTCAGGTGGCCGTCGAGCAGCGCCCACTGCTGGTCGGTCACGCGCTCCATCAAAAAGCGGTCGTGCGTCACCAGAATCAGCGTGCCGGGCCAGCCGTCGAGCAGGTCCTCGACAATCGCGAGCATGTCGGTATCCAGGTCGTTGCCGGGCTCGTCCAGGATGAGCACGTTGGGCTCGTCCAGGATCGTCAGCAGCAGCGACAGGCGACGGCGCTGGCCGCCCGAAAGATCACCGATGCGGCTCCAGAGCTGCTGCGTCGTAAAGCCCAGGCGCTCGCAGAGCTTCTCGGGCGAAGTCTCCTTGCCGTCGATGACGTAGTACTTCTTATAGTTGCCGAGCACCTCGCGGATCGTGTCGCCCATGTAGGGTTCGAGCTCCTCGAGCTGCTGCGACAGCACGCCAAAGCGCACCGTCTGGCCAATCTTCACACGGCCGCGCGTGGGCTCAATCTTGCCCTGGATCACATCGAGCAGTGTCGACTTGCCAGCGCCGTTCTCGCCCAAAAGACCATAGCGGTCGCCCGCGCCGATGAGCCAGGTCACGTCGGAGAGCACCTGCTTGGGCGCGCCATCGGTATCCGTATAGCCGGCGTCGACGTCGACCACGTCGATAACCTGCTTGCCTAGGCGGCTCACGGCGAGACGCTTGAGCTCCAACTCGTCACGCACGGGCGGTACGTCGGCGATGAGTTCGCGAGCGGCATCCACGCGAAACTTGGGCTTGGTGGAACGGGCTTGGGCGCCACGGCTCAGCCACGCGAGCTCCTTGCGAGACATGTTGCGACGACGCTCCTCGGTGACGGCGGCCATGCGGTCGCGCTCTACGCGCTGCAGGATGTATGCCGAGTAACCGCCCTCGAAGGGATCGACCTGGCCGTCGTGGACCTCCCACATGCTGGTGCAGACCTCGTCCAAGAACCAGCGGTCGTGCGTGACCACGAGCATGGCGCCCTGGCCGCGCTGCCAGCGGGCCTTTAAGTGACGCGCGAGCCAGTTGATGGTGCGCATGTCCAGGTGGTTGGTGGGCTCGTCGAGCATGAGCACGTCGTAGTCGCCAATCAGCAGGCGCGCGAGGTCCACGCGGCGGCGCTGACCGCCCGAAAGCTCGCCCACCGTGCCCTCCCAGGGCACATCGCTAATGAGACCGGCGAGGATCTGGCGCGTACGCGGACTCGACGCCCACTCATACTCGGGCGTGTCGCCCACGACGGCATGATGCACGGTATCGGTGTCGACAAGTTGGTCCTTTTGGCCGAGCAGACCGATCGTGGTGCCTCGGCGATGCGTCACGCGGCCATCGTCGGGCTCCAGCGTGCCGGCGAGCACGCTCAGCAGCGTCGACTTGCCGTCGCCGTTTTTACCGACAATACCAATGCGGTCGCCCTCGCCCACGCCGAGCGTCACGCTATCGAAAATATGCTTGGTGGGAAACTCTAGGTTGATGGAATCGCATCCCAAAAGAATCGCCATATGCCCTGCTCCTTCGTAGAAATTCAACGTTGTCCATGATAGCAGCGAGCCCCACCCCAAACCACCACGAAGGTGCCTGTCCCCTTTGTGGTGGTCGCTTCGGTCGCAGAGCAAAAAGGCGGGCCATCTCCCGCAAGAGATGACCCGCCTCTCCAATCAGTCCCGTGGCGACCGTGGCCGCCGCGGGCCTCAAGCATGTCCCGGACTAGGAGAACATGCCGGTGAGGTAATCATTCAGCCGCTTATCCTTGGGCCGTTGGAAAATCTCGTCGGTCTCGTCGTACTCGACCATATCGCCCATGTAGAAGAACGCCGTGCGGTTGGACACGCGCGACGCCTGTTCCATGTTGTGCGTCACGATGACGATGGCGCGGTCGGCCACGATCGACGACATGAGGTCCTCGATCGCCAGCGTCGAGATGGGGTCGAGCGCCGAGCAGGGCTCGTCAAACAGGATCACGTCGGGGTTGAGCGCCAGCGTGCGCGCGATGCACAGACGCTGCTGCTGGCCTCCCGAAAGCGCGTAGGCACTCTTGTCGAGCTTGTCCTTGACCTCGTCCCACAGTGCCGCGCCGCGCAGACTCTCCTCGACCATGCGGTCGAGCTCGTCGCGGTCGGTGATGCCGTGGCGCTTAGGCGCAAACGTGATGTTGTCGCGAATGGACTTGCGGAACGGGTTGGGCTGTTGGAACACCATGCCAATGGAGCGACGCAGCTCGTACGTGTTCTCGGTCTTGGTATTCACGTTGCGCCCACGGTAATTGATCTCGCCCTCCACGCGGCAGCCGCGAATCTCGCGATTCATGAGGTTGAGGCTACGCAAGAAGGTCGACTTGCCGCAGCCCGAAGGCCCGATGAGCGCCGTGATCTCGCCCTTGTGAAAGTCGAGCGACGTATCGTGCAGCGCATGGTGGTCGCCATAGTACACGTTGACGTCCTTGGTGGAGAGCACAACCTCGTCGCTCACGGCCTTGCCGCTCACGCGAACGCGCTTTTCGCTCTCCCCCACGCTCGACAGGAAGTCCTGGGTCTCGGACGATGCCGCTTCGGTTGCGGGCGTTGCATTCATCTCGCTCATTCGGCCGTCATCTTCCTTGCCAGTTGCTTGCCCACGATACGGGCAATTACGTTAAACAGCAGCACGCAGATCATCAGCAGTGCCGCGGTGCCCCAGACGATCTGCTGGGCCTCGGGGCTGCCCTCGCCGTAAATCTTGTAGATGTGCACGGCGAGCGACTCACCGGGGCGGAACACGTTCCAGGCGCAAGTGGGGCTCGACAGGTTAAAGCTCAAGAAATTCAGGCGAACCGGCGAGCTCATGCCCGAGGTAAAGAGCAGCGCCGCGGCCTCGCCAAACACGCGGCCGGCCGAAAGCACGATGCCGGTCACGATGGCGGGCATGGCCTCGGGAATCAAAATGTGCAGCGTGGCCTCCCAGCGGGTGAGGCCCATGGCCAGGCACGCATCGCGCTGGGCCTGCGGCACGTCCTCGAGTGCCTGTTGAACCACGCGCACCAGGATGGGGATGTTGAACATGGTGAGCGCGACGGCACCGGAAATGATGGAGTACTTCCAGCCCAGCTGCACCGAGAACACCAGAAAACCGAACATGCCGACGACGATGGAAGGCAGCGAGGACAAGGTCTCGATAGCGGTGGAGGCGATGTCGCGGACGGGTCCGTCGGGTGCGTACTCGACCAGGAAGACCGCGCCGCCCAAGCTGATGGGCACCGAGATGGCCAGGGTGATCAGCAGCAGATAGAACGAGTCGAACAGCTGGTAGAGCACGCCGCCCTGGGTTCCGTTGGCGCGCGCGGGCTGCGTGAGAAATCCCGGCTGGATCAGCGTCGAAATGCCCTCGAACAGGATATAGGCCACCATGGCAACGACAATGAGCATGACAATGGCGACGATCGCCGTCAGCACGCCCGTGGCGATGCGGTCCTGCTTTTGGACGCGCCCGAGTCTCGCCTCGTCGGTATGGATGCGCGTGCTAGCCACGAGCCTTCGCCCCCTTGCGGCCAATGAGATGGATGATCAGGATGAAGATGAGGCTCATGCCCATCAACAGCAGACCAAGCGCCCACAGAACATCGTCCTGGGCCGAGCCCTCGGCATAGACTGCCATGGACGTGGTGAGCGTGGTGGTGATGGTCGAGGCCGGCGACAGCAGCGACGTCGGCATGGCCTCGATGCCGCCGATAACCATGCGCACGGCGAGCGTCTCGCCAAAGGCGCGGGTCATGCCCAGGATGACCGCAGTCATGAGCGACGGCATGGCAGACTTGAGCACCACGTGCCAGATGGTCTGCCAGCGGGTGTAGCCCAGCGCGAGCGAGCCCTGACGGTAGCTATCGGGCACGGCACGCAGGCCATCGACCGAAAGCGTGGTCATGGTCGGCAGGATCATGACGGCCAGCACGATGGCGCCGGGCAAGATGCCCAGACCCGTGCTCACATGGAAAACGCTCTTCATAAGGCCGACGACCACGTGAAAGCCAATCAGTCCAAAGACGACCGAGGGAATGCCGGTCAAAAGCTCAATAAGCGGCTGAAAGACCTTGGAACCAAACTTAGGGCTAATCTCGACTGCAAAGATGGCAGAGCCGATGGCGATGGGCAGCGCGATGAGCGTGGAGAGCACCATGACCGCAAACGAGGTGACAATCAGGGGCAGGGCGCCGGTGTAAGGCAGACCGTTTTCGGCTGTGTTAGCCAGGTCCCACTTGGTACCAGTGAAGAACTCGACGACCGAAACGCCATCCTTAACAAAAGCCGAGAGGCCCTTTTGGGCGACCATGAAGATAAGCGCGGCAACAACAAGCGTCACGAGCGCTACGCACGCGCCCGTGACGCCCAGGCCCACGTTCTCAAGGTCGCGCTTTGGCAGCTGTTTTGCCATTGCAAACCTTTCCGGGGGCGATTGCTTATTTAGCAGAGACCTTGCCGCTGGCGTCCTTGACGACCTTCATGGCAGAGACGGGGATGAAGCCCTGCTCCTCGACAAGCTTGCCCTGGACGTCGTCGGAAAGCATAAAGTCCAGGAAGGCCTTGGTGGCCTCGTCTGCGTCCTTGGCGCAGTACATGTGCTCGGTAGCCCAGATCTTGAAGGAGTCGTCGGTGACGTTCTTGCTCTTGGGCTCGACGCCCTCAACCTTGACGGCGTTGAACTTGGAGTCGTCGAAGTGCGAGAAGTCCAGGTAGGAGATGGCGTTGTCGGTACTGGCCATCTGGGTCTGGACGTCGCCGGACTTGTCGAGCTCGGCGTCGCCCTTAAAGTCGACGGCCTCGTCGCCAAAGACGGCGGCCTCGAAGGTGGCGCGGGTACCGGAGCCGGCCTTGCGGTTGAGGACGACGATGGTGGCGTCGTCGCCGCCGACCTCCTTCCAGTTGGTGATCTGGCCGGAGAAGATGCCCTTGAGCTGCTCGAGGGACAGATCGTCGACCGTCACGTTCTTGGAGACGACGGGGCCCATGCCCACGACGGCGACCTCGTGGTCGACGAGGTTCTTGACCTGGTCGGCCTCGAGCTTGGTCTCGGCGAAGACGTCGGAGTTACCGATGGTGACGGTGCCGGCGGCGACAGCGGTCAGGCCCTTGCCCGAACCGTTGCCCGAGCCGGAGACGGAGACGTCCGGGTTGGCATCCATGAACTTCTCGGCAGCGGCCTCGACGAGAGCCTGGAACGAGGAGGCGCCGTCGTAGGTCACCTCACCGGAGACGGACTCGGCAGCAGCGGCGCTACCCTCGGCAGCGGTGTCGGCGGCATTGGAACCACCGCAGCCAACAAGACCGAGTCCGACGATGCTGGCAAGACCACCAGCGAGGCCGAGGAACTGACGACGAGAATAAGCCTGATCGAGCATGATCTTCCTTTCATACATGCGACTCGCGGGCACCCTGCCCGCTTTGCTGTTTGGAAAGATACGGCCCCGACCGGGCATCGCCCGCGCCAACCACGGTTTCTTACGGGCATCTGATAGACCCTTACCGCAAGCGCGACTCGGCTTTACAAACGAATAACAAACCCGCCGCCAAGCATGGCCCGCCTTTTACACCAATAAAAACAAAGTTGCGGTGAAATAGTTCCCGTTTGGCCATCAAAAGGCCCATTCTAGGAACTATTCCACCGCAACTTAGATTGGAAAACCGCGTAATCTTAAAGTTCGAGCTCGTTGAGGCGCAGGATCGCCACGATATAGATCTTGAGCGCCTGCTTGAGCTGCTCCTCGTTGGCGCACTCGTTGGGGCCGTGCATCTGGCCGCCCCATGCGGGCAGCTCCAGGCCGGTCTCCTCTGGGCCAAACGAGACGGCGCGGGCAAAGTTGCGCGCATACGTGCCGCCGCCCATGGCAAAGGGCTCGGCATGCTTGCCCGTAAACTCGTTGTAGGTATCGATAAGCGCCTTCACAGCCGGATCGTCGGCAGACACCGAGAACGGCACCTTTGCGCGACCCACGCGATACGTCACGCCAAAGCGGCCCACGAGCGGCTCGAGCTGTTCGCAGATGGTATCGGCACTGGTGCTATCGGGGAAGCGCACGTCGATGACCTGCTCAATGTAGCCATCCACCACGCGGATGACGCCGGGGTTGCACGTGAGCGGGCCAAACGCCGCGCTCGTCGCATCGATACCCAGGCCGCGACCATAGGCGTCCGCGTGCACAAAGGCCAGAAACTTGACAAACTCGTGCTCGGCAGGCGTCAGCAGGCGCTCGTCGCGCGCACCAAACGCGTCCTCGGCCTCACGCAGATACGCCACGATGAGGCCGACGGCATTGATCGTTCCCTCGGGCATCGAGGCATGACCGCCAATGCCGTGGGCGAAAATCTGCGCATGCCCGTTATCGAGTGCCGTGATCTCCAGGCGGTCGGCATTCTCAACGGGCGCCGGCAGCTCATCGGCGGCAATCGCAAGCTCGCAAATAGACTGCGACGGAATGGCGTTGCTCGCCTCGGCACCACTCCACGACACGATGCGCCCGCCGTCGATCTTGGAGCTCACAAACGTCGCCCCAAGCTGGCCCTTCTCGGCATTACAGACCGGGAACTCGGCATCGGGCGTAAACAGAAAGTCGGGGTTCGCGTGGTTCTCAAGATAATGGTGAACGTCGGACATGCCCACTTCCTCATCGCAGCCCAGCAGCGCGCGGAAGGTATAGCGCGGCACAATGCCGTGCTTGAGCAGGTAGGCGCCGGCGTAGAGCGACAGCACGGCCGGACCCTTGTCGTCGATTACGCCGCGGCCGAGCAGCCAGCCCTCGCGGCGCTCCATCGCAAACGGGTCGGTGTTCCAACCGGGGCCAGCGGGTACCACGTCCACATGGCAGATAGTCGCGAGCTGCTTATCGCCGCGGCCCGGAATATCGGCGATGCCCACAAAGCCCTCGTCATCGCTCGTCTGGTAGCCGAGCTTTTGCGCAATACCGAGCGCGCAATCGAGCGCATCACGGACCGGGCGGCCAAACGGCGCACCGGGCTCCGCATCGGCAGCAACGGCCACAGACGGATAGCTCACCAGCTGCTCGATATCGGCGACGACATCTTCCCAGACCTCGTCGACATACTCGGCAACGCTCTGCTCCACCTGATTCATAGACGACCTCCTTACCAATGAGTGGCAGGCACGCCCGCCCCTCACATCACGTCATTAGATAGCGAAAAGTTTAGCAAGCTCGGCCACCGAGTGCACCACCGCATCGGCACCCGCCGCCTCGTGCTCGCCCGGCGCCGCCGCGCCCGAATAGATGCCAATGCACGGCACGCCCATCGCGTGCGCGCCCTCCACATCGTTGAAGCGATCGCCGATCATCACGGCATCGTCGGCCGTCGCGCCGAGCGCCGCCAGGGCATCGCGGACCGAATCGGCCTTGGTCTCGCGACCCTGCGGCGGATTCATGCCAACCACCGCCTCAAACTGAGAAAGCCCAAGCTCACGTACCATGTCGATGCACTTGGCCTCCATGCGCGACGTCGCCACGGCCATACGCTTGCCTTGGGCGACCAACCCATCCAGCAGCTCGGGGATCCCATCGAACACGGGATACTCCTCCGGTCCCAGTTCATCAAAAAAGGCGCGATACTCGTCGGCCACCACAAGCGACTCCTCGCGGGAGAAGCCGTAAAAGTCGTGAAAGCTCTTCCACAGGGGCGGCCCGATCATGCGGCGCAGGTCACCCATCTGCGCCTCCGAAAACCCGCGCGCAGCCAGCGCCTTGCGCGTCGAGGTCATCACCGCCCGGCCCGTATCTGCCACCGTGCCGTCGAAATCGAACAGCACGACCGGCCGCCTGCATATCTCCAGTGCCTCCATCGGCATTCCTCTTCCCCAGTTGACGATTTCCACACCGACACTTCAAACTGTTGGCTATTCAACAATTGAACCTAGTAATGTGGAACGACTCTACTATACTTGTCGCACTTTGCTCTCAGAAGGCGGCGCGCAAGCGCCCCAACGAAAGGTGCAATTATGTCTTTTGTCATCATAACCGACTCCACGTCGGACATCTCCCCCGCCCGCGCCCAAGAGCTCGGCATTTACGTGATTCCGCTGCATGTGATTATCGAGGGTGAGGACCTGCTCGACCAGGTACAGATCACTGCCGAGGAATACGTCGCCCGCATGGCCGGCTCCAAGCAGCTGCCGCACACCTCGCAGCCGAGCGCCGGTGAGTTCAAGGCGCTCTTTGACCGCGTACGCGCCGACGGCCATGACAGCGCCATCTTTATCTCGCTGTGCAGTGAGTGGTCCGCCTGCTATGCCAACGCCAGCCTGACGGCCGAAACGCACGAGCTCGACGTGCGCTGCATCGATTCGCGCACCGGCTCGGGCGCCGAAGGCCTGCTGGTAGAGTACGCGCTCGCCATGCGCGAGGACGGTCGCAGCCTGGACGAGACCGAGGCGCAGATCCGCGCGACGCTGCCCGACGCGCACCTGTTGCTGATTCCCCGCACGCTCGAGAACCTGGTTAAGAACGGCCGCGCACCTAAACTCGCCGGCCAGCTCACCCAAATGCTCAACATTCGCCTGGCCGTTTCGCCGGAGTGGCAGTCGGGCGAGATCAAGGCCATCAAGAAGGGCCGCGGCGCCAAGCGCATCGTCGCCAACACCATGGCCGATTGCCTCGCATTTTTGGCCGCACACCCGGGCTCCAGCGTACGCGTGCTCACAACCGGCGCCGCCGAGGAGCAGGAGCTCGTCAACCAAGCGCTCGCAGGCCAAGACTACGTTGACGCCGGCACCGGCCCCATCGGCTGCACCATCGCGACCCACGTAGGCGTCGACGCCATCGCCATCAGCTACTGCCCCCGCTACCAGCCCATCCACTAGGGGCACCTTTACCACTTGCGGTGGAATAAGGGCTGCTCCTGGCTTATCAGCCGCCAATCAATCCCTATTCCACCGCAACTTAGAAGCAGTTCATTTGGGACGGGGCTAAAAAGAGTGGTATGCAACGTTACGCACCGGTCTTTTTAGCCCCATCCCATTTTGCCTACCCTACATCAGCCCGCTTAGGGCGATGTCGACGGCTTCGTTGAGGTCGTCGGTAATGTGCACCAACTCCGGATCGAGCGGGCTGATCATGCCGGCGTCCATCACCGGGCCGTTGAGCCAGTCGAACAGGCCCTGCCAGTACTCGGTGCCCACCAAAACGAGCGGCATGCGCTTAACCTTGTGTGTCTGCACCAGCGTGAGCACCTCGAACATCTCGTCGAGCGTGCCAAAACCACCGGGAAACACGATGGCACCCGAGCTGTATTTGACGAACATGGTTTTGCGCACAAAGAAGTAACGGAAGTCCATGCCAAGGTTCACGTATTTGTTGAGCCCGTGCTCGTGCGGCAATTCAATGCCTAGGCCAACTGACTTGCCGTTGACACTCGCTGCTCCCCTGTTGGCCGCTTCCATGATGCCGGGGCCGCCACCGGTGATGACCGCCACGCCACGTTGCGCGATCTTGCGCCCGACGGTGCGCGCCGCCTTGTAGAGCGGATCGGTCTTGGGCGTGCGGGCGCTACCGAAGATAGTCACCGCAGGTCCAAGCTCGGCAAGTGCGCCAAAGCCATCGACAAACTCTGCCTGAATTCGCAGCACGCGCCAGGGGTCGGCGTGCAGCCAGTCAGTCGACTCCTCGGGCGCCAGCAGGTTGGCGTAGGTGTTGTCCTTAGGAATCATGGGGCCGCGCATGACCACGGGGCCGCGGCGGTACGTCTCGTCGTAGGCAGGCTCGCCCTCGACGTTCTCATTCTTAATCATGGGATACTCCTATCGAAAAAAGAAACGGGCGGAGTCGACGCCATGCGTCAAACACCCGCCCGAACATCAACCATTCGGTATGGTACCCACGAAGCATCAAGCGCTTGCAAGGCATCGGTCAGCGGTCGCACAACCGATGCCGGCGCATGCGGTGCCCGGTGCCGGTTGTGCACGGTCGATTGGCACGTGGTCTCGACACCGCGCAAGCGCGCCCGCGGCTCTTAGTAATCCACCGCCGCAGGGCTGTTCATCCAGTCGTTCACGAACGCGCCGTAACGGCCCTCGATAATGGCCTGACGGGCGCGCTGCATAAGGTTGAGCAGGTAGTAGATGTTGTGCATCGACAGCAGAATGCCGCCGAGCATCTCCTTCTGCGTAACCATGTGGCGGATGAGCGCGCGGCTGTAGCCGCCCGTGCACACCGGGCAGGTGCAGGTGGGATCGATGGGACCATCGTCGTGCGCAAAACGCGCGTTACGGAAGTTAAGGCGACCCTCGCTCGAAAACGCCGTGCCCATGCGGCCGGTGCGCGTCGGCAGCACGCAGTCGAACATGTCGATGCCCACGCCCACACCGCGCACGAGAGTGGTGGGGTTGCCGACACCCATGAGGTAGCGTGGCTTGTGCTTGGGCATATACTCGCTCGCAAGCGGTGCCAGCGTCTCGAACATGGTTTCGTGGTCCTCGCCCACCGAGTAGCCACCGATACCATAGCCCGGGAAGTCGCCGCACTCCTCTAGATGGCGCAGCGAGCGCAGACGCAGGTCCAGGTGCATGCCGCCCTGAACGATGCCAAAGAGCGCCTGGTCATCGCGGGTATGCGCCTTATAGCAGCGCTCGGCCCACATGCTCGACAGCTCAACGGCGCGCTCAACGTAGGCGCGCGTAGCGGGATAGCCCGGGCACTGGTCGAGCTGCATGCAGATATCGGAGCCGAGCTTCATGGCGATTTCCATGTTGTCCTCGGGCGTCCAGAACACGTGGCGGCCATCGTAGTCGTTGACGATAAAGCGCACGCCCTCGTCGGTGAGCTTGACGGCGTCGTTGTGGCTGAACACCTGGAAGCCGCCGGAATCAGTGAGGATGGGGCCGTGCCAGTTCATAAACTTGTGCAGGCCGCCCAACTCGGCGATGGTGTCCTCGCCGGGACGCATGGACAGGTGATAGGTGTTGGCAAGCACGATCTGGGCGCCGAGCTGCTTGACGGTCTCGGTAGGAATACCCTTGACGTTTGCCTTGGTGCCCACGGGCATAAAAATCGGCGTCTCGATGTCGCCGTGCGGGGTATGCAGCACGCCGGCACGCGCATGCGTCGTCGGATCCTCGGCGATCAGGTCGAATTTAAAAAGGCTCTGGTCCATAAACTGGAACTCCTTGGTTGCGGTTCATACGCAAACCATTATACGGGCAACCCGCAAGGAGCACCGACTCGACAGAAACTGGTGCAAAGGAAACCTGCCCCCTTGCACCAATGCACTGGGATAAAATGATCCGTTTTCCTCCGTCCCCAAAGGATCATTTCCAATCTGCTGGCACTCAGGGACTGTCCCCAGGTGTCGGCAAGAGTGTCCCTTTCGACTAGTCATTTAAGAACGTCCCCAACGACTACTTTTCGTCAGCAACGCAAACGCCGATGCCCTGGCAACGTCAGCGAGCGGTCGCCAGAGCGAACAAATTGGCATGAAAAGAGGGCGGCATAGACCTTCTGGTCATGCCGCCCTCTTTGAATGACAAGTTGTCGCTCTGGTGACCGCGCAGCGTCGGCCCGTTACGGCGTTTGGCAAAACGCCGTAACCCCTAGGGCCGCTGGCCCATGCCGCCCTCGAGGGTGACAGTCTCGCCATTCATGTACTTAAAGTCGGGACCGCAGAGCTGAACGACCACGCGGCCGATCTCCTTCTCGACGTCGCCGTAGTGGCCAGCCGGCGGCATGTGGACGTTGGCCTTGAACGCCTCGGGATAGGCATCCTGGAAGTTCTCGAGCGCAGCGGTCCAAGCAAGCGGGCACACGATGTTGACGTTGATGCCGTCCTTGCCCCACTCGTTGGCGGCAACGCGGGTCAAGCCGCGGATGCCTTCCTTGGCGGCGGCATAGCTGCACTGGCCGTAGTTGCCAAACAGGCCGGCGCCCGAGGCAAAGTTGACCACGGAGCCCTTGGTCTCCTTCAGGTGCGGATAGGCCTTCTGCATGTACAGATAGGTGGCATACAGACCGGAATAAATGGCCAGGTTAAACTGATCCATGGTGTGGTCGGCGATGGTCACGCCCGAGGCGCTGGCCTGAGCATTGTTGACGACGGCGTCAATGCGGCCGAACTCCTCAATGGCCTTGTCGATGACGTTCTGAACGACGGCCTCGTTGTCCTGACCAGCCGAGACATCGGCCTGAACAGGCAGAACCTTGACGCCGTACTCGGCCTCGAGGGATTCCTTGGCAGCCTCGAGCTTGGCAACGTTGCGGCCGGTAATGACGAGGTTTGCGCCCTCCTTGGCAAAAGCGATATCGATGCCGTAGCCGATGGAGCCAGCGGAGCCGTCCTTAAGCGTGGCCTTGCCGCCGCCGGTTACGATTACGGTCTTACCAGTGAAAAGTCCCATACAAAGTCCTTTCAAATCGCGACGGGCACGCCCGCCGACTGCGCGTATCCAACTTCACGCGCCAAAAGCTGAAATGCAACTTTAGCGTGTTCAAGCAAAAATAAAAGACCGCGGTAGGCGAACGGCACCACGTCGTTCGGCGAAGGGATTGTCAAGTACAAACCGGATAAAGCGGCCGAGTTGTTGTTATCAGATCGAACCATCGAACACGTTTTGAAACTTTGCTGCGGCGCGCGGGATGTCGGCGCGAGACTTTATCATAGGGTGACAAACAACGATGAGGAGCACATGCCTATGACAGACGAGCTGGACCCCCAGACTCAACAACATATTGATGATTCAGCAGACGTCGCCGCAGATACTGACGCTGCGACCTGCAATGATACCGACGTCGACGACGCCACTCTGGATAACGGCGCTGCGACGGAACTCCCTGTGGCCGAAGATGCCGGCGAGCAAAACGACGATCCGGCCGCTCAGGACGCCTCCCCGCAAGCAGAAGGCCCCATCAAGGTGTCTTCGGAAGAAGAGCTCGATGCCGTCATGGACTCCATGATGGATGCCGTCAAAGCGATGAAAGACGCCGTGGCCGACGCTGACGTTGACGCCGAGGAAGAGGAGGCCGCCGAGGCCGCCTCGACCTTCGTACCCGGCGAGACCCCCGTTGCCGACCAAGGCAGTACCCTGCCCTCGTTCCTGCAGCTTGAGCACCCCACCATTGGCGCGGACGCCGTCGACCCGCATGCAGCGGGCTTTTCTGTCATCGAAGGCGGCACCGGCAATATCGCCGCGCCGCAAACTACCGATGTGGACGCTGCCGACACCGGTCGACCAATCGCCCCGCACGCCCCCGCCGCGAGCCGCGATCTGGGAACTACCGTCTCGAACACTGCAAACGCCGTGGGCGCCTTTATCGCGCAGGGAGCCTCGGCCATGCGCGAGATGAATGCCGCAAAGAAGGCACTCGCCGATGCACGCGATCACCTGGCAGAGTTGGAGCAGCGCATCGCCGATCAAGGCGAGGAGCTCGAGACACGCCAGGATATCGCAGGCCGCTACGACCAAATCGTCGCCGAGCAGCGCCAGACTATCGAAACGGCACAAAAGGCCGCCGCGGCAGCAGAAATCGGCCGCGATACCCATGCTGCCAAGGCAACAGAGCTCAAGGCACAGCTCGAGCAAATAAAAGAAGAGGACGATGCCACCGAGCGGCGACTCAAAGCCGCACTCGATGCCGTGGAGGCGCGCGAAGCTAGCTCGCGCGAGACCGGTAACCGGCTCGTTCGACGCCTCGAGGATTCCAAGCGCATCCGCGACAAGGTGCAGGCCGAGCGCGACGCCGGCGTTGCCGCAGCGCAGCAAACCGTCGACGCCACGCGTGCTCAACTCGAAACGCTGCGCCACGAGTATGCCGAGCTGCAGCGCAATCCTTCGGCGAATCCCGCCAATTACACGGTGCGCACCAGCGAGCTTTCGATGCAGATCTCCGACACGGCCGATGCCCTGCGCAAAGCCGAGGAAGATGTCCCGCACATCACCGCCGATCTTGAGCACTCACTCGCGGCCGCCGAGCACGCCGTCGAGCAGGCGCAAACCCCCATCGCCGACGCCAAGCGCGCCCATCAGGCCGTGACGGCCGAAGCCGATGCCGCGCGCGATGAGCTGCAGACCGCAAAAGCCGCCGCCGCAACGCGTCAGCGCGAACTGCGCGAGAAGCTCGCCGCCGAGGACAAGGCGCGTCGAGAGCAAGAGCAGGCTATCGCCAATGCCCAGGCGGACGTCGCGCATGCGCAGTCGATCATCGAGCAGGCGACCGAGGTGCACGACCATCCCGAGATTACCGAATCGCTCGCGGGCTCTCTGGTCCGCGATAAGGCCGAGTACGCCGAAACCGAGCGCGAAGTGGCTCAACTCGAAGCCGCCGAGGATGCCGTGCGCGAGCGTACCCGCGACTCCCGCGTCAAATTCACCGGCGCCATCGTCTGCATAGTCGCCGTAGTCCTCGTGATCATCCTGGTCTGGCTCTTCGCGAGCAAGTAAACTAGCTGCCAAAAACACTCACCGCAACTTATTAGATTGATGCAAGGTAGTCGTTTAAGAACGTCCCCAATGACTACCCCCAAGTGTCAAGTGAACCACGGCAACGCCAATGTTTAGGCGAAGTCAGCGAAAACGCCCCTAAGCGAGCAAGGTGACGTGAAAGAGGAGGGCATTGACCTTCTGGTCATGCCCGACGATTGAACGTCAGATTGCCGCCTAGGGGCGTTTGCAACGTCGGGTCGTTACGGCGTTTGGTAAAACGCCGTAACTATTAAAGCTGGCGCAGGCCCTCTTCCAGGCCGGTCTTGCTGTCGGTCTTCTCGTCGCGCATCTTGATGACGCGGGCGGGGACACCGGCCACGACGGCGCCGGCGGGGACGTCCTCGACGCACACGGCACCGGCAGCCACGACGGCGCCCTTGCCCACGCGCACGCCCTCCAGGACCACGGCGTTGGCGCCGATCATGACGTCGTCTTCGATGATGACGGGCGTGGCGCTTGCGGGCTCAACGACGCCTGCCAACACGGTTCCAGCGCCGATGTGGCAGTTCTTGCCCACGGTTGCGCGGCCGCCCAGGACGGCGCCCATATCAATCATAGAGCCCTCGCCGATAACGGAGCCGATGTTGATGATGGCGCCCATCATGATGACGGCACGGTCGCCAATCTCGACGCGGTCGCGGATGATCGCGCCCGGCTCAATGCGGGCGTTGATGCCCTTAAGGTCGAGCATGGGGACGGCGGAGTTGCGGCAGTCATTCTCGACGTCGTAGTAGTCGATGGAGTCGGCATTGGCATCGAGGATGGCCTTGAGCTCATCCCAGTCGCCAAAGACGGTCTTGCCACGACGGCCGCCGTAGACATGCGCATCGCCCCAGGCAACCTTCATGCCGGGCTTCTCGCGCACATACAGCTTGACGGGCGTCTTTTTGGGCGCGGTGGCGATGTAGTTGATAATCTCCTGTGCATCCATCTCGGCTGCGTTGCTCATTTGCTATCTCTCCTTTGGGTGGATTCGGTTGATACCTGGTTAGGCAAACATGACCTGGTCGAACGTATAGAAGCCAGGGTCGCGGACGACGAGCTTTTGAGCGGCGGCCAGAGCGCCGTTGACAAAGATCTGACGGCTCGTGGCGCGATGGCTAAGCGTGACTTCCTCGTCCTGGCCAAAGAAACTCACCTCGTGCACGCCGGCGACGGTGCCGCCGCGCAGCGAGTGCATACCGATCTCCTTGGGGTCACGCGCGCCGCACATGCCCTCGCGGCCATAGACGGGGTGGTAGCCTGCCTCGGGCTCAGCTTCGACGACGGCATCGAGCAGTAGCTTGGCAGTGCCGCTGGGGGCATCGACCTTTTGGTTGTGGTGCGTCTCGACGATTTCGCAGTCAAAGCCGGGCAGCTCGCGTGTAGCCTGCGCTACCAGATGGCGCAGGGCTGCGATGCCGATGGAGTAATTGCCCGAGTGCATAACGCGGGTGTTCTGGCCCAGCTCACGCAGACGGTCCATCTGCTCGGGGGTGTAGCCTGTGGTGCCCGAGACCAACGCCGCGCCCGTGCGCTCGACATAGGCGACGACGGCATCGAAGGTCACGACGTTCGAGAAGTCGATGATTACATCGGCTACCGGGGCGCCCTCGAGCTCGGACAGATCAAAACCGATCTGGGCGACGATATCAAAAACGTGCTGACCGGCGGCGTCGACAACGACCTCGGCGGTGGTGCGGATGAGCGAGCCCATGCGGCCCGTTCCCATAATGACGGTCTTAATCAAGCAGACCAGCTCCCTTCAGAGCATCGGTAAGTGCGGCGCGCGTGTCGTCTGCCATGGGGCACAGCGGCATGCGGTAGTTGGCTTCGATCATACCCATCTGGGCGAGCGCTTCCTTAACGGGGATGGGGTTGACCTCACTAAAGAGGGCGTTGATGAGCGGCTGGCCGGCAATTTGGATATCGCGGGCGCGCGCTACGTCGCCGTCCAGATAAGCGCGGCACATGTCATGTACGAGCTGCGGCTGCACATCGGCCCACACGCTGATGGTGCCCGAAGCACCCAGGCTCATGAGCGGTACGGTAAGCGCGTCCTCGCCCGAGTACATGCGGAAGTCGTCTGACAGCAGGTGGGCGATCTTGGCCGCGTAGGAGACGTTGCCCGAGGCCTCCTTAATACCCATGATGTTGGGGTGCGCGGCCAGGCGCTCTACGTTGCGCTCGCTGATACCGCAGCCGCAGCGGCCGGGGATGTTGTACAGGATGCAGGGGATGTTCACGGCATCGGCGACGGTCTTAAAGTGCTGATAGATACCCTCTTCGTTGGACTTGTTGTAGTAGGGGGTAATGAGCAGCAGGCCGTCGGCGCCCAAGCCCTGGTAAGTAAGCGACTTGGTGAGCATGGTCTGCGTGGAGTTGGAGCCCGAGCCGGCAATGACGGGGACGCGTCCTGCAACATGCTTGACCACGGCGGCGACGACGGAGTTGTCCTCGTCGTCGGTCATCGTGGCGCTCTCGCCGGTGGTGCCCAGGGTGAGGATGGCGTCGGTGCCGTTTTGCAGGTGGAAATCGATAAGGCGCTCGAGTGCGTCAAAGTCGACACTGCCATCCTTTTTAAACGGCGTGACGAGGGCGACGATTGAGCCCTCGAGATTGCGGATGTCCATGTTCTTCTCCTTCGCGTCCGCGATCTGGATGCGTTTGTTCCATTGGGCGGCGACTGCCAGGCGCTCGTCTTGGGCGCGACGGCGGGCACTTTCGGCGCGCGACTTGGCCAGCAGCTCTCGGCCGCTCGGCAGCACGTCGAGCGTGGCAAAGTAATCGCCCGGGCGCTCGGCGCGGCGGATGAGGTCGGCCGAGCCATCGGGGCGCAACAGGACCTCGGCGGAGCGCAGGCGTCCATTGTAGTTGTAGCCCATGGAGTAGCCATGCGCGCCGGTATCGTGGATCACAAGCAGGTCGCCCATGTCGATATGCGGCAGCTCGCGATCGATGGCGAACTTGTCGTTGTTCTCGCACAGATTGCCCGTGATGTCGTAGGTGTCCGTGACGGGCGCTGTGGTCTTGTCGTCGCCACCCGGCTGGCCCATCACCGTAATGTGGTGGTAAGCGCCATACATGGCAGGACGAATCAGATCGACGGCACTGGCGTCCACGCCGATATAGTCCTTGTAGATCTGCTTCTCGTGGATGGCCTTGGTGACCAGGCATCCGTAGGGGCCCATCATAAAGCGACCCATCTCGGTGCAGATCGCCACATCGCCCATGCCGGCGGGGACCAGAATCTCGTCGTAGGCTGCGTGTACGCCCTCACCGATGGCGTGAATGTCGTTAGCCTGCTGCTCGGGCAGGTAGGGGATACCCACACCGCCGGACAGATTGATGAAGGCGACATGTGCGCCGGTCTCGCGCTCCAAGCGCACGGCAAGCTCAAAGAGGATGCGCGCAAGCTTGGGGTAGTAGTCGTTGGTGACGGTGTTGCTGGCAAGGAATGCGTGGATGCCAAAGTCCTCGGCGCCCTTGGCCTTGAGCATGTGGAAGGCCTCGAAGAGCTGCTCGGTGGTCATGCCGTATTTGGAGTCGCCGGGGTTATCCATGATGCCGTTGGAGAGCTGGAACAGGCCGCCCGGATTAAAGCGGCAGCTGACCGTCTTGGGGATGGGCCCCGCAACGCGCTCAAAGAATTCGATGTGGCTGATGTCGTCAAAGTTGACGATGGCGCCCAGCTTGTTGGCGAGCTCAAAGTCGGCAGCCGGCGTGTCGTTGGAAGAGAACATGATGTCGTGTCTCGTGATGCCCAGCGAGCGGGCGATCATAAGCTCGGTATAGCTCGAGCAATCGCAGCCGCAGCCGTATTCGTTGAGAATGGAGATGAGCGCCGGATTGGGATTGGCCTTGACGGCAAAGTATTCCTTAAAGCCCGGGTTCCATGCAAAGGCGTCGCGCACTTCTTGCATGTTGCGGCGGATGCCCGCCTCGTCGTATAGATGAAACGGCGTAGGGAACTGCTCGACGATATGCTCGAGCGTCTCCTTGTCCACAAACGGCTGCTTGGCCGCATATGCCTCGTTGGGGGTCAATGCCATGTCCCGTAAACCTCGCTATCCAGACGGCGCCATCTGCGCATCGAATCCGCATCGCGTGGACCCCATGTCCGGATAGCGCTCCCGCATTGCTGCAGACAGTCCTGCGGGTGTTTCCCGCAGGCCCACCAGGTTGTTCGTGCCTGAAAAACCCAGTTCGGCGGGTTTCGCCTCCCCGCGGGGTCAAAGCCTGCCGGCTCGCCCGCGGATCTTCGTGCCCGCGCCTCTATCAAGTGGTAACGACCCTATCACGTTGCACTTTACCAAACAAGAGTATTCGTATATAACGTTTAATAATTGCAGGGATATGTTAGAAACAAGGGCGTCACAATTCTGCATCACAATATTGTGCGAATGGATATGCCCCATGGAAGGATCCTTTATGACCGAGCTCCAAGAACTTCGTCGCTATCGTCGCGACCTGCATCGCATTCCGGAGCTCGATTTCGATCTTCCGCAAACCATTGCCTATATCGAGGGCGTGTTGGCACCGCTCGCTTGCGAGGTGACCCATCCGTGCCCCAGCTGCGTCTGCGCTTTCTTCGACGCCGGCGTTGGTGCCGCGCATGCCACAGCGATTCGCGCCGATATGGATGCGCTGCCCATCGCGGAGGCGACGGGAGCGGCCTTTGCCTCGACCCATCCCGGCAAGATGCACGCTTGCGGACATGACGGACACATGGCCATGGCACTTGCCGCCGCGACGTATGTCGACCGTACGATTCGCGAGCAGCCGGGCGCCATTAGGCGCAACGTTCTCTTTGTGTTCCAGCCGGCCGAGGAAACGACCGGCGGCGCCAAGACGGTGTGTGAGAGCGGCGTATTCGAGCGCTATGTGGCAGATCGCATCTTTGGCTTCCACGTATGGCCAGATTTGCCCACCGGCACGTTGGCGAGCTGCTCCGGTCCGTTGCTGGCGCGTTCGAGTGAGACACACATTCATATTCACGGGACGAGCATCCATATTGCCAAGACCTACGGCGTTCCCGTTGGCGAATCGCACGATGCAGCATTGGCGGCTGCCAAGTTCTTGGTTTCCGAGCGTGAGCTCATGGACGAGTTGGGTGCCGACGAGCCCTGCATTGGTAAGTTCGGCCTGCTGCAGGCCGGCACCGTCTGCAATGCGGTGGCGGGGGAGGCCCATGTTGCTGGTAGCTTGCGCGTGTTTACAGACGCTATGTTCGACCGTGCGCGCGAGGGCGTGCGACGTGTG
>UQXT01000022.1 GCA_900545075.1 uncultured Collinsella sp.
CGAAAGCTTGATTTCACTGTTACTAAATTAGTGACAGTACTCATATTTGGCGTTTTTTGCACACGCGGTCCCGGGGAGTCGACAATTCGACTCCCCGGCACTGCTCACCTATTCGGAAATCGGCGCTCCGTGGCCCCAAGAACCTTCCATGCCGCACACGGTCGAGGCAAACCCGGCAGCAAAGTCGAGCGCGCGCTCGATGGCCTCGGCGCCATCTTCACCACGCTTGGCGGAATCGAGATAGCACATCAAAAACGAGGTGAGGAACGAGTCGCCCGCCCCCATGGTGTCCTTCATGTCCGTTACCGGTTTAGCCAGCTGGCGGTAATAACGATCGCCGTCGTAAGCAATGCAGCCCTCGGCGCCCGCCGTAGCCGACACAAAACGCGGACCCAGGCCCTTCACCCATGCCAGACGCTCGCGAATCTCGTCCTCACTCGCAGCATCCGCCGCACTAAAGAAAGCGAAATCGACGTAGGGCGCAATCTGCTCGTAGTACTCGTCGGTAGAGTCGTCCGAAAAGTCAAAAGAGACCGTGACGCCCGCAGCCTTCAACTTGGGCAGCTCGCGCTCGGTAAAGCAATAGTTTCCCGAATGAACCACATCGAACTGCTTCATGTACGCAAGGTCAAAGCGATCGAGGACATAGCGCGCATCGCCACGGATACCGCCCTCGTTGGAGCCAAGGAAGACACGGTCACCGTCAACGACGGTCACGCGAGCCGCTCCGTTCTCGCCAATCATCTGCTCGCACTTGTCAAGCTCGATACCCTCATCCTCGAGGCTTGCAATGACATGCTCGGCAGCGGCATCATTGCCAAAAATGCCCATGTATGCGGAGCGTGCGGCACCGCATTTCTTGGCATAAACGGCGAAGTTCACCGCATTGCCGCCGGGATACATGGTGTGGATATGCTCGTAGCGATCGACGACGTTGTCGCCAAATCCGAGCGCGTTAACGTTAAATGCCATGGCCTTTGTCCCTTCTAGTACTCGACAACACCCATATAGCGACGGAAATCGGGATCGTGATCAAACACCTTGCCGCGTGCGGCACGCAGCTCGCAGTTCATGGCGTAGAACAGCACCGGGTCCAGATAGGCACGGACGCTCGCCGGCACGGCTTCCATACCGTACTCCTTGGCATCGAGCACCATCAGCGTATCGGTATGCGTCTTAAGGAACGCCAGGGCGCGCTCGTCCATAGCACGGCACTCGCTGGAGCCCATCTGCAGGAAGTAAAAAACGCCATCCTGAGTAGCCTCGAAGGGGCCGTGGAAGTACTCGGCAGAGTGGATGTAGCTGCAGTGCTGCCACTGCATCTCCATAAGAGAGCAGATAGCGAAACCGTAGGTCTGGCTAAAGTTGGGACCACTGCCCAGAATGTAGAAGAACTCGTGCTCCTGGCAAAGCTTGGCAAAACGATCGCCCAGCTCGGCATTTACCTTCTCACGTGCCGGGGGAAGAATCTTATCCATCTCGGCGATACCGGCATACATATCGGCAAGATCAGCGTAACCCTCCTGCTGATCGAGCAGCTCTGCCGCAAGCGACAGCGAAATGCCAGCGGGGACCTCGGCCTGCGGCACACCCTCGCCCCATGGGTAGACCCACGTGGTCCACTTGCCGGAGTCGATCTTGGATCCAGCGTTGTCGGTCTGGGCGATCACCGTAGCGCCGGCGGCAAGGGCAATCTCGCAGCCCTCGACGACCTCCGGGGTATTGCCACTGTGGCTGCAAGCGATGACCAGGGACTTCTCGCCCAGACGACGCGGACGCATAATGTCGAATTCACGTGCGGTATAGATATACGAAGTGAAGGTGGTTGCCTCGCGCTGCAGAAGCTCATGAGCCGGGATCAAATCGATCATGGAGCCACCGCAAGCAATCCAGTAGACGCTTTCGAACTTGCCCTTCTCGGCAATTGCCTCTTTGATCAGATCGTGTGCGTTCATATCCAGTTCCTTTCTTATTTTGGCCCGCAATCAATGACGTTGGTTGCGTGGCCGATAGTTGTTTTAGTCAATCAGATATTTCTCGAATGCGGCCATGTTCTTGGCATCTGCCGCGGCCGGGTCATCGTAGTAACGACCGTCCGTGATTTCCTGGCCCAGCATGCCGTCAAAACCATGGGCGTTGAGTGTGGCGACGAAGGCGTCCATATCGTGCTTGCCATCGCCCCACACCAGATGGCCATACGGGTCGCCGTCGATAAAGTGCATCTCGTGAATTGCCCCATCACCAAAGGCGGCAAACCAGTCCTCGAGCGTCTCGCCTGCAACGCCCATCGCGGTTGTATCAACCATGGGCTGTAAGTACGGGCTCGCGACCTCCTCAATCATGCGCTTCGCATCGGAAACCGTCGTCACAAGGTTGCTCTCCTCGGGACGCAGGCTTTCCATCGTAAGCACCAGACCGTGCTCGCCGGCATACTCCGCCAGAATGGACAAGTGCTCGCGGCTGCGCTTCCAGGCTTCCTCGCGGTCCTCGTCCCAGTCGCCCCAGCCCGAGTTGACGGACATACGGTCGCACCCAAGTACCTCGGCAAGCTCAATGCCGTGCTTAAAGTACGCCAGGCTGCGCTGTTCATGCAGCGGTTTGCGTGCGCAGTACTGCCAAGGATAGACAACATTCTCGGGGCACAGAGTACGATACCTAAGCCCACGGTCTGCAGCCTTTTTCGCCAGGACCTCAGCCTCAAAGTAGCCCGTATGGTCGAGCGTCACATGCGGCTCTGCGCACCACAGCTCAATGGACTCAAAGCCCAAACGCTGCTGCACATCAAGGAAGTAATCGAGCGACCACATGATGTAGTGGATATTCATGCCCGCAATCTGTTCGCGGCGCAGCGTCGGCTTGGATTCAGACATCTTATGCCTCCTTATTTCGATCGAACACGATTTGTCCGTCCGACATCGTCATATCAACCGCAAGATCGCGTGCGTCGCGATAATCGAGGTCAAACACATCCCGATCGAGCACGCAGATATCGGCAATCTTGCCAACCTCAAGCGTACCTAGCTCGTCTTCGCGCATCAGATCGTACGCGCCCCCGGCAGTCCAAGCGCGCAAGAGCTCGACAAGCGTCAGCGCGTTGGCCTCATTCACGGGCAGTCCGTCGGCGAAGAATCCGCCGCACGCGCTGTAGATTGACTCGCCCAGGCTCGGAATCAGCAGCGGTAAATCCGTGCCACAGCACACTGTGCATCCGGAATCTTCCATGCCGCGGCGATTCCAGCTGTGCAAAAGTCGCGTCTCGCCAATTTGTCGACGCATCATCGACAGGCAATCCTCGCGCCGGTCCAGCGTCAGAATCTGCGGATAGACCTCGCAAATTCCACCCAACTTGCCAAACTCGACAAGATCGGTCGGGTCAGAGTTCTCGAGATCGGTAATCGCATGGCGACGAAGCATCCGTCCATGCTCGTCTCGAGGCAGCGAGGCATAGAGCGCCACGGTGCGACGAACGGCGCCATCGCCCTGGCAATGCAAAGAATATCGGAAGCCGTCAGCATCAATTGCACGCAGCTCGTTCTCAATCAGATCCCACTCTGGCTCCTCGACGACCGTCTTGCCGGCAGCGCCCGCATCGGCCGTGTCCTCATAGGGGTCTATCATCTCGGCAAGCCCCGCCCATACGCCGCGATCGGTCATACGGTTGAAGCCAGAAAAACGAACGAACGGTCCCCGAAAGCGCTCTCGCGCCTCGCGGGCATATGCCAGATTTGCACCGGCACCCACCGGCTGCGACATCATAGAGACGCGAACCGTCAGCTCACCAGATTCCTCACGGCGAGCCATTTCGTCGGCAAAGCCGTAATAGTCATCAAACGCCATCTCCTTAATGGCGGTAACGCCGCGCTCGTTAAGCATGTTCATGTAGTCCGAATACCCCGCACGCACCTCGGGCAGCGCGAGGAAATCGCTCATTATACGCCAGATCTTCTCGGCATAGCATGCCTGAGGTGTAAAGCCATATCGCGCACTGGCGGCAGCATTGAGAACGCAGGTCTCCGCACCCGGTGTAAAGCAGACGACGGGGATATCGCCAAAACAATCATCAAACACAGCCGCCGTATTTGCGTTCTCGGCATCCGATGCCAACGTTTCGGGTAGGTTGTGGCCAAAAGCCGCCGCGCAATCCGGATGATCTTCTTTCCATGCACGCAAGAGCGACACGGCCTCTTTGGCATCAGCGATGCCGGACAGATCAGACCCCAACGTCCGCAGCGCCCAACCTGTATAGAAGGTATGCACATCGATCAGGCCAGGCATGACAGTGCGGTCGCCCAGGTCAACTACCTCGTCCGCCTGGGTCAAATACGAAGCTACCTCACACTTGGTGCCAACAGCCTCAATTCGATTGCCACGGACCGCTACGAAACCTTCAAACGGCAGGTCCCCCGTACCGGTAAAGACGCTCTTAGACGTCAGGACCGTCAAACGATCAGACATCACAACCACCTACACCGGAAGCATGCCAGAGATTGCCGTTACGATCAGGCCAAAGACGACCATGAAAATGAAGAACTTCCAAATGGTCTTCCACCATTGACCAAACGAGATCTTTGCCACGGCAAGGCCGGCAACCGTCATGCCCGCCACGGGACTGATGGTGTTAATGGTCTGATTAGCAAACTGGAGCGCGGTAACAGCGGCTTCGGGATTGAGGCCCATAAGCTCGGTCAGCGGACCCATGACGGGCATGGTGAGCGCCGCAAGTCCAGAGCTCGAGGGAACCAGCAAAGAGAGCAGGCCAAGGACGATATACATAAACGTGGTGTAGACGGCGGCGGGTGCACCGGCAAGCGCGGTAGCGAGCGCCTGGAGGATGGTGTCGATGATCATGCCGCCCTCGGCGATGACCAGAATACCGCGAGCGATACCGATAACGATGGCAGCGTACGCAAAGTCGGCGAGACCCTTAACGAACTCCTCTGCGATCGTCTGCTGGTCAAGGCCGCCCAGGATACCGGCAAGCAAGCCCATGCCAAGGAACACGGCGGAAATCTCATTCATGTACCAGCCCTGGGTAACAAGACCCCAGACGATAATGCCCATACCGCAAGCAAAATCGATAAGCACGAGCTTCTGACGGATAGTGAACTCTTCCTCGATGGAGGCATCGGTCACGGAAAACTCAATACGCTTGAGCTTATCGTCCTCGTACACAATGGACGACTCGGGGTTTTTCTTGACGCGCATGGCGTAGCGCATGGCCCATGCGATACCGACGGCAGTGAAGATGACCCAAGAAACGGCGCGCAGCCACAGTTGCGGATTACCCTCGATGCCAATGATGCCTTGGGCGATCAAAACATTAAACGGGTCGATGGTCGAAGCACAATATCCCAGGTTTGGACCAAGGAAGCAGATGATGAATGCCGTCATCGAGTCATAACCGATACCCATCATGATGGGAATGAAGATGGCGTAGAACGGCAGGGCTTCCTCAGACATACCAAACGTAGTGCCGCAAATAGACAGCAACGTCATCGTGATGGGAATGATGAGGATATCCTTGTTCTTGAGCTTTTTAATCACACGGCTCATGCCGGCATTCAAAGCGTTGGTCTTGGTGATGATTGCGAACGATCCGCCAATCAATAAGACGAACGCAACGACGTCGGCAGCCTCTTGGATACCCTTGGTGGGCGCTTGCAGGACCGCGAAGATATCCTGGCCCAGATTGATGGTCTCGCCGGTCTCTGAATCGGTGTAGTTCTTATCGACCTGTTCATAGGTTCCAGCAACGGCGACTTCACGCTCGCCCGCCGCTGTTGAAATCGTCTTGCGCTGATACTGACCAGAGGGAACGATCCAAGTCAGAACCGCAAAGACAACGATCAGCAAGAACATGATCGTATAGACATGCGGTAATTTGAACTTAAAACGTCTGTTTGTCTTCTTCGCCTTCGTATCTGACATAGATACCTCCAAAGAACTCGAGGCTGCATCACATCTCGTTTCAACGCCTGCGCAAGGCAAACGTTCTATGACGTTCCATAGATTACCAGCAGCTTTTCCCATCATCAAGATAATTTCAAACTGATTGCCGCAACGCGGTTGAACGGTTGTGTTCGCGCCGTGAACGGTATGGAAACGCCCGGTGAGATGATCCACCGGGCGCTTCCATTCGCAATGTCCTAGATGTCAAAAACGTAGCGAGACCCAACGATCCGCTGACGACCGATGATAAACGGCCGCCGCTGCTCATCGAAAAAGAAGGCTTCCATATAAAACAAGGGTTCGCCAACGGGAACTGCCAACAGCCGAGCGACCTCGGGCGACGCGCACGCGATCTCGAGTGTGCACGGGTCGGTAAACGCGGGCGTGCGGCCCGTTCGGTTGCGCACGAACTCAAAAATGGATTGGTTAGATAGAGGTGCCGTTGATAGATAGGCGTTGTCCTCGTAAACATATATGTTGTTCTCGAGCATGACAGGGACGCCATCGGCAGTGCGCACGCGCTCAACGCAAATCAAGTCAGTTCCAACGGGAACACCAAAGAACTGTGCTTCGGTAGAATCCGCCGGCAGTATCTTTCTCGAAATGACGCACGCCCCCGGCTCCATTCCGTTAACGCGGCATGCGTCCGAAAAACTCTGGACGTCATCCTTCTGGCGAATCTTGCGCTTAAGCTTGGGGGCATTGACAAACGTGCCTTTCCCCTGTCGCTTCGTTAGATAGCCCTGCTGGACGAGCTCCTCAATAGCGCGTCGCACGGTAACGCGGCCAACTTTATAGTTCTCAGCCAATTCGAATTCGTTGGGTATCCGCGCGCCCGCCTTGTAGGCACCGGAATTGATTTCGTTTTTAATGATATCGATAACCTGTTGGTACAGCGGTATCGCTGCTTTACCGTCAGTTAGTCCTTCAGTCGGTGGCATATACCCTCTCCCAGCACAATTAAGTCTAAAACGGGCTTAAGGGCATTCAGCAAGTCCTTAAGCCCGCATTAGCATAAAGTATGCTTGCTGCCGCACCAAAATGTCGGGTATTTACTCATCTGACCCGAAAAACGCGCAACTACCGCGCTCCTAAGAAAGCGTGAGCAGCTCCGGCAGCTGGTCGATAATCTTGTCCGCGGCATCCTGGCTAAAGCCAAAGCGCTCCTCGCGCTTGGCAATGACCGTCAGGCCGGCTCGCTTACCCGCGGTAATGCCCGGAACGGAATCCTCAACGCAGCAGCAGCGATTCGCGGGCAGCCCCAGCAGGTCCAGCGCATGTAGGTAGATGTCGGGCTCGGGCTTGCTCTCCTTAAACTGCTCGCCGCTCACCACATACTCAAAGGCATCAGACAGCCCGCATGCGTTGAGCACTTCCTCGATGCTAACCATGGGAGACGAGCTGGCAAGCGCCACGCGAACGCCACGGCGCGGCAGCTCTCGAATCGTATCCACGGCGCCTGGGTTAATCAAAGCCTGATAGTCGCGCGGACGCTCATGCACCCACTCGTCCCAACGGGCCAACGCTTCCTCGCCAGTTAAATGCCCCTTACCGGCGCGCTCAAACCAATCGACCAGCATATGCAGGAAGAACTGATGCGAGGTACCGACCTGCCCATTCAACTCCTCTTGAGTCAGGCTAAGCCCAAGCTCCTTGGCAAAAGCTGCGGTCTCGCCCAGGTAGTAATACTCGGTATCGACAATGACACCGTCCATGTCAAAGATAACGGCGTCGAACGGAAATGCGGACACGGCACCCTCCCTAACAAAAGGGCGCCCGCAAGCGGACGCCCGAGCCATGCATTATCGGCGATTCTAACCCAGCAGCTTATCCAGCGCCACTGCAATGCCGTCTTCGTTATTATTGGCGGTCACCATCTGGGCTACAGCCTTGACCTCATCGACGGCGTTGCCCATGGCAACACCGGTGCCGGCCCACTCAATCATGGACTTGTCGTTCTGGCCGTCGCCAAACGATACGACCTCGCTGGCATCAATGCCGAGCTTGGGCAGGGCACCCTCGAGCGCACGGGCCTTGTCGATACCGGGCGCCGTGTACTCAAAGTACCAGTCGGCCGTAAACATGCCCGAAAGCGTCTGGGTAAAGGGCGCATACATCTCCTTGTAATGCGCCTGCAGGTAGGCCGGGTCGCCTGCCGTCAGCAGCTTGTCCACGGGATAAGCGTCCACGACCTCATGCAAGCTCTCGACCTCGCGGATCTTAAGATCGCACGCATCGCGCTCATACTTGACGATATTCTTCTGCGAGCCGTCAGGCAGCGTGATCATGCAATGGTACGAGTCCTCGACGTGCAAATCACGACCGAGCGAAATCATAGGGATCACGTCAAAATTACGCAGGTGATCAATCAGGCGATGCAATTCGTCGGCAGGCATAGCCTGATCGAACAGCACCTCGTCGGTCTGAGCGTCGACCACATGCGCGCCGTTAAAGGCCACCAGCAAACCATCATGGTTCTGAAGGTCGAGCTCCTGGGCCAAGGCGTGAAGACCCCATACGGGACGGCCCGATGCCAAGATGAGCTTAATGCCCGACTCCTGCGTCGCGAGCAGCTTCTCGCGCGTACGCGGGCTAATCACCTTCTGGTCGTTGGTGAGCGTACCGTCGATATCCATCGCGATGGCCTTGATTGCCATATGTGCCTCCTTGCATCGTTTTTATCGCGCACTATCTTATCCGAGCCGGGGCACGTTCGCACAGCGCGCGCATGACGGTTGCAAAACCACCCCATTTGAAACAAACGCAAAAAAAGTACTTGCAAAGACGCGTTCTGACATATAAGTTGATAAAAGACCGCCGTTGCGGTTTTAAGTAGATCGAGCATATGAAGTTTGAGTTTTAGCGTGTAAGAGAAGGAAGATCGGCAAAGTACAACCCCAAACGCAATGACAACTTAATGAGGTAACTGCCACATGTGAGGCACCCAGGGCATTGCTGTCTCGATTTTGAGCACGATGCCTTCCGCCTTGCATGGGCCGTTCCATCCCGCCCCTGCAGCAACTGCCTCACGGGCTCATTGAAAACCGCATAGCACCCCAACGTCAGCACATCACCCACGGCAAGCACATCACTCACGACAACCAACACATCAACAAACAGCACGAACATCAACCGATTGGAGAAGCTATGACAAACCACCACGCTGAAGACGGCGATAAGAAAAGCATTCTGGATGCCCGCATTGAGCGAGCATATGCAAACGAATATGACGCCGCCTTTGCCGCCGCGACCATCAAGAACTACGCGTCGCTACCGCTCGCGACGATCTTGGCCGACCACCCTCAACTGCTGAAGCGCTGCACAAAGATCATGGGCGACCCCGACATTCGCAAGCTGACAGACCCCTATGCCCCAAAACGCGACAACGATTCGTACGTTCTTACCGTAGGCTGCCTAGCCCATATGCTTACGGCGCTCGACACGAAACTCAAGCTCGAATGGGAACCCGACGAGCGTCATGTACTCGAAAGCAAGCGGAACACCCTGCGCACCGCACTGTTCCTTCCGTTGGACGGCCTCAAGCGCTGCAACGTCGAGCTCAATACACAGGCGCGGCAAAAGCCCGGGACCACGGGGCAGAAAACTCCAAGACCCCATGCGGCCATCGTCGACCGCAACCGATATAACCGCATGACCGCGCATTTTTCTGCCGAGGGAACAGCCATAAGGACGCTGATCGACCTGCTGTGCCTCCTGAGCATCAACGAGCTATTTGAGGGCTATCTCGCCCTTGTTCCCGCGACGGCACCCAAGTCGGTAGCAAAGATCATCGAGACCTGCAGACGCCAGTTTGAGCGCCATCGCAATGGCAGCGAGATGAACGCCAGCATCGCGCAGTACTACGCGGCTCATTACAAAAATGACGGATGTGCCCCTGTCGAGCATCAGCTGCGGCTCGCCTATGCCACGCCCGTCGCAACGCTCCATCGCTTTGGAGCCCTTGGCGCTTGCGAGCCGCACGAACAGGCAGTCTGCCCCACAACCGAGCTCGATCTCAGGCTCGGACGAACCCTGTAGCCCGCCAGCCCCTCCGCGGGCAACAATCCTATTCCACAACACAACCAACAGAAAGGAGTCCTCATGGACACCAATCATTCCCCCATCATCAGCCCCCTCACCATGCGTGAATCCGCCCGAGGTATCACGCTCACCAGCATTTACGATGAGATGCTCGCCCGTCGCGAGCTCTCCGTCATGGGAAACATCGAAACCCCGATGGCCCACGACCTATGCCAGCAGATCCGCCTGCTCGATGCCACCGACCCCAGCCGCCCCATCACCATATTTGTCGCCAGCGCCGGCGGAAGCGTGCGATCGGGTCTTGCGATCTATGACGCCATGCGCCTCGCATCGTGCCCCATCCGCACCGTCTGCCTGGAATTCGCCGCGTCCATGGGCGCCGTGATCTTTATGGGCGGCGACGATCGCCGTATGGCGCCCCATGCAAAGCTCATGATTCACGACCCGCTGATCCCCCAGGGGGCAGGCGGCTCGGCACTTGCGGTGCAGGAAACCAGCCGGCGTCTCATGCAGACCCGCAAGACCCTCACGCAAATCCTCTCGGACCGCAGCGGCCTCACGCCCAAGCGCATCCAGTCCCTCACTGCAAAAGACACCTACCTTTCGGCCGAGCGCGCCGTCGAGCTCGGCTTTGCCCACGAAATCCTCTCGACCACCAAGGAGGTCGCCCATGTCTAACCTCGCCAGCCGCCTCGCCGCATCTGAGTCCGCATCGTCCACCATCCTCGCCAAGGATCGAACGCTTTCCTGCGACACCCGCCAAACGGGACTCAACAACAACGCACTTGTGATCGGCCCCTCGGGAGCCGGCAAGACCCGAAACGTCCTCAAGCCCAACCTGCTGCAAATGAACGCAAGCTACATCGTGCTCGACACCAAAGGCACGCTCTGTCGCGAAGTGGGACCCGTGCTGGCAGCCCACGGTTACCGCGTGCAATGTCTCAACTTCGCCGACCTCAACACCGTCCCGGCCCTTGCGCCCGGCATCGAGCGCTGCGGCTACAACCCCCTGAGGCACATTCGCCGCAAGGCGGACGGCAGGCCCAACCAGCAGGACATCCTCTCGGTGGCAAAGACCATCTGCCCCATCGAGGACAACAACCAGCCTTTTTGGGATCATGCGGCGGCAAACCTGCTGTCGTGTCTTATCACCTACGTCACCGAACAGCTACCCGCCGATGAGCAGACGATCAGCTCGGTCATCAAGCTGATCGAGCACCTGCAGGACGGTGCCACGGGTCGATTGTTTGACGACCTGATCACGACCGACCCCCAAAGCTATGCCCTCTCGCTATGGCGGCGCTACGCCATTACGCAAAATGCCGAGCGCATGCACGCGAGCATCGTCGGCATCCTTGCCGAAAAGGTCATGTGTCTGGGATTCGACGGTGCGGCACAGCTCTATCGTGAGTGCCATCAGGTGGACTTCGCTTCCATGGGACACACCCCCTGCGCCCTGTTTGTAACCGTGAGCGATATTGACCGCAATCTCGATCCGCTGACCGGCCTCTTTATTTCGCAGGCGTTTATGGGCCTCATTCGTGAGGCCGATAGGCAGCCCGACGGCAGCCTGCCCGTGCCCGTGCGCTTTATGCTCGATGACTTCGCAAATCTGCAGATCCCCCAGATCGACAACGTGCTCTCGATTATCCGAAGCCGCAACATCTGGGCAACGCTGCTGCTGCAGTCGACCAACCAGCTCGATGCGCTCTATGGCGAGGCACGCGCACGCTCCATCATGGGCAACTGCGACACGCATCTGGTGCTGGCGTTCCAGGATCCCGAGAGTGCCCGGGTGTTTTCCGACCGCGCCGACGCGCTGCCCAGCACGCTCATGGCGACGCCGATTGATCGCTCGTGGCTCTTTGTACGCGGTCGCACTCCCGAACAGGTCGAGCGCTTTAGGCTCGAAGACCATCCGCTCTACGGGGAGCTGCCCGAGGCGCAGCAAGGCCATGCGGAGGCCGAGATCTAGGCGCAGGGTTCTCGCAGCGCGCGGCGCCCCGGCGATGTTCCACAAAGGCCGTGCGCCCCGGGATCACGGCAAAGCAAAGGGGCCCGCATCCGATAGGATACGGGCCCCTGACTATAAGGCGCGATGCGTTAACAGCAGCGACTACTTGCGATGCGCGCGATAGAACTCGATGAGCGCCTGAGTCGAAGCGTCCTGCTCGGCCTTGGCAGCATCGTCGTGGAAGGCCGGGGTGATCTGCTTGGCAAGCTGCTTGCCCAGCTCAACGCCCCACTGGTCGTAGGAGTCGATACCCCAGACCGTGCCCTCAACAAACGTGATGTGCTCGTACAGGGCGATGAGCTCGCCGAGCGCAAACGGGGTCAGCGTGTCACCGAAGATCGAGGTCGTCGGACGGTTGCCCTCAAAGCAGCGGGCCGGGACGATCTGCTCGGGCGTGCCCTCGGCACGAACCTCGTCGGCCGTCTTGCCAAAGGCGAGCGCCTTGGTCTGGGCCAGGAAGTTGCCCAGGAACAGCTCATGCACGTCCTGGCCGCTATCGGTCGCAGGGTTGGCGGTATTGGCGAAGGCGATGAAATCGGCCGGAACCACCACGGTGCCCTGGTGCAGCAGCTGGTAGAAGGCATGCTGGCCGTTGGTGCCGGGCTCGCCCCAGAAGATCTCACCGGTGTCGGAGGTCACGGCGCTGCCGTCCCAGCGGACATGCTTGCCGTTGGACTCCATGGTGAGCTGCTGCAGGTAGGCCGGGAAGCGGTGCAGATACTGGCAGTACGGAAGCACGGCGTGGCTCTTGGAACCGAAGAAGTTGACGTACCAGACGTTGAGCAGGCCCATCAGCGCGACGGCATTGTTCTCGAGCGGCGTGTTGCAGAAGTACTCGTCGATGGCGTGGAAGCCCTCAAGGAACTGCTGGAAGCGCTCGGGGCCGAGCACGACGATCAGCGACAGGCCCACGGCGGAGTCGACGGAATAGCGGCCGCCAACCCAGTTCCAGAAACCGAAGGCGTTGGCGGGGTCGATACCGAAGGCCTCAACCTTCTCGAGTGCGGTGGAAACGGCGACGAAGTGCTTTGCCACGGCCTCGGCGTTCTGCTCATCGGAGCCATCGATGGCGCCCTGAGCCTTGAGCTGCTCGAGCATCCAGGTCTTGACCTCGCGAGCGTTGGTGAGGGTCTCGAGCGTGGTGAAGGTCTTGGAGACGATAATCACGAGCGTGGTCTCGGGATCGAGGCCCTTGAGCTTCTCTGCCTGATCGTTGGGGTCGATGTTGGAGATGTAGCGGCAGTCGATACCGGCGTCGGCATAGGGACGCAGGGCCTCGTAAGCCATGACCGGACCCAGATCGGAGCCACCGATGCCGATGGATACCAGATGCTCGATCTTTTTGCCGGTAACGCCCTTCCACTCACCGGAGCGCACGCGCTCGGCAAAGGCATACATGCGGTCGAGAACCTCGTGCACGTCGGCGACGACGTCCTGGCCGTCGACGATGAGCTGGCCCTTCTCGGTTGCCGGGCGGCGAAGCGCGGTGTGCAGGACGGCGCGGTCCTCGGTGGTGTTGATGTGCTCGCCGGAGAACATGGCGTCGCGGCGCTCCTCGAGCTTCACCTCGCGGGCAAGATCGCACAGCAGCTTGACGGTCTCATCGGTCACCAAGTTCTTCGACAGATCGAAGTGCAGGTCACCGGCGTCAAAGCTCAGCTTGTTCACGCGCTCGGCATCGGCGGCGAACCAGGCCTTGAGGTCGATACCTTCGGCCTCGAGCTTCTCCTGATGAGCCTCGAGCGCCTTCCAAGCGGCAGTCGACGTAGCATCGATAGGTGCGGCAACAGTTGCCATAGAGTCCTCCTCAGCATACGGGCGCACGCCTCCATGCGCCCGGACATTCAGATGCCACTATTCTAGCGCAGGTCAAGACCATAATCAGCGAGCGTTGCCAATCGGCCCCCAAACGGCGACCGACCAAAAAGGGACAGGTTTATTTTGGCAGGTCAAACGCTTTACCCACCAAAAATAACCCATCCTTTTATGGCAGATATTAGGCCGCGGCGCACACACTGCCGAGCAGCTCGCGCAGAGGAGACCCGATACCCTCCAGCAATTCGGGCGCAATGATGGCAAAAACGGGCACCTCGCCGGCTCCCACGACAGCAGGTACCTTGCCCTCCGAGACAATGCATCCATAAGGCACAAAGCCGTCTTCGCCGGCATCGAGCGCCGCCATGCGCCGCGCGAGCTCGCGCGCAAAGCCCGCCGTATCGGCATCGCCAATCGCCAGGACGAAGTCCACGCCTTCGTCGGTCGCCAGGGCCACGGCTTCGTCGATCAGCTCGTCTCCCCCATCGCCAGCCGAGCCGCAGCGGAAAAGCACGCGCTCGAGCAGAGCTCGATCAACCGAGCCGAGTGCCGCCGAGACAAGCTCATCACGCGTGTGCTTGTCGCCTCCCAGCACGACCAGCGCCTTAGTGCCGCCGTAGTGAGCGACCAATCGTCCACACCAGCGAGCCACGTCCCCATCCGCAACAAGGCGTGTCGGCATACCAAACCCATAATTGACCATCTTTCCCACAACCCTTCCGTGCGTATAGGCGGTATCAATCGTTAGGCTCATGCTAAGAAGCGAGGTTTTCCGAGCTGTTTCACGCTCTTTAGGGCTGCGTTAAAACCCGATCCAACCGCACGACCGCACCTGTCCCTTTTTGGCAGGTTTTGACGGTGTCCGGTCGAGCGGGTATTATCGAACAGGTATTCGATAAGAACATGTGTTTGATGGGAGGACGCGTGGGGCACGAGCGTCACACCTATATCTGCATCGACCTTAAGACGTTTTATGCCAGCGTCGAGTGTGTTGACCGCGGGCTCAACCCACTCACCACCAACCTGGTCGTTGCCGACGAATCGCGCGGGCGCACGACCATCTGCCTCGCCATCACACAGTCCATGAAGAACCTTGGGATACACAATCGCTGCCGTCTATTCGAGATTCCCGACGGCATCGACTACATCAAGGCCGTACCGCGCATGCAGCACTACATGGAAGTGTCGGCGCAAATCTACGGCATCTATCTGGAATACGTCAGTCCGCAAGACATTCACGTCTATTCAATTGACGAATGCTTTATCGACGTGACGCCCTATCTAGACCTCTACCATACCAATGCCAAAGGCTTTGCCTGCATGCTGCGCGACGAGGTCCTCGCGCGCACCGGCATCACGGCGACGGTCGGCATCGGCCCCAACCTATTCCAGGCCAAGGTAGCGCTCGACATTACCGCCAAGCACGTACCCAGCCGCATCGGCATACTCGACGACGAAACCTTTCGCAAGGAGATCTGGCCCCATCGCCCCATCACCGACATCTGGGGCATCGGCCCCGGCGTGGCGGCACGCCTCGAAAAATACGGTGTCTACGATCTGATGGGTGTCGCCGCGCTCGACGAAAACCTGCTTTACGACGAGCTCGGCGTCAATGCCGAATATCTCATCGACCACGCCTTTGGGCGCGAGCCGACAACCATCGCCGATATCCAAGCCTATCGCCCGCAAGCAACTTCGACCACCACAGGACAGGTGCTCTCGAAGGGTTATGCCTACGAGCAGGCCTACACCGTCTTGCGCGAGATGGTCGACAACGCCGTGTTGGACTTAGTCGATAAGCACGTGGTGTGCGACAGCATCTCGCTCTTTGTAGGCTACGCGAGCGAGCGCGCCGACATACGCCGCCTCGACGCCAGCGGCACAGCGCAATATGTAGACGGATGCGGGCATTTGCGTTCAAGCACGTCGAGCATCGAACCCGCCGCAACCGCCGGCCCCGAGCTCGCACCCCGTGCGCCCAAGCCCGTCCAACGCGATGACGAACGGCACCGCCTGGTGCGCGAAGCACAGGCAATCGACGGCATCTTTGTGGGAGAGCACGGCGGCAAACCGCGTGGTGGCTATGCCGCCCTCTTCGCGCACTCCAACGCTTCGCGAAAGCTGCCCGAGCGCACCAATTCGTTTAAGAAGATCATGGGCTATTTCGATGAGCTCTGGGCGCAGACTGTCGATCCCAAACGACCGGTCAAGCGCATCAACCTGGGATTTGGCAACCTCATGCCCGAGGAATTTGCCACCATCGATCTGTTTAGCGATGTTAAGGCCGATGAGCGCGAGCGCGACCTGGCGCGCGCCGTCCTGGCCGTGAAGGGCAAGTACGGCAAGAACGCGCTCGTCAAGGGATTAAGCTTCACCACCGGCGCCACCGCACGCAAACGCAACGATCAGGTAGGAGGACATCGTGCCTAAGTCCCAACAACAGCCGATGCGGCCACCGACACCTTTTGAACGCCTAGCGGACCCCGAGGGAAGACGTCGCTCCGCCGACCCCAAGCTTACCGCCAACGGCGCCGTCCGCGCCGGCCGTGCCGCGCAGTTTATGCCCTTTGCCGCCCTCACGGGATACTACGAACTCGTGCGCAAGCAGGAAATCACCGTCGAACCAAAATGCGAACTCACGGAAGAAAAAGCCCTCGAGCTTTCGGAAAAGCTCGAGGGCCTCAAACGCGGCGACCTGGTCCGCGTCACCTATTACGATACGTACGGCTATCGCTCCCGCACCGGCATCCTCGACGAGGTACTCCCTGCCTTCAAGCTCCTCAAGCTCAAAGACATCGCCATCGATTTCGATGACATTCAAGACATCGAACTGCGCGGACGAGCCTAGACAAGGAAATGCATCCAAGGCGGCGCTTACAGCGTCATGACGTAATAACCCGCATCCCTCACGGCCGCCTCAAGGACACCGCGATCGATCGGCCGCTTGGAGCGTACGCGGGCCGTGTGGTCCGCGTACGTCACCGTTGCCCACACACCATTCAGCGCATTGAGTGCATTGGCCACATTCTGAGCGCAGCCATCGCAGCTCATGCCGCCGATGAGCAACTCATCGCTATAGGTGTAGTGGGACGGATCGGTATCCGCAACCACTACCTTCTTGGCCTTCTTGCCGCTCGCGCCATCGCTGCAGCAGCTCTTTCCGTGTGTCGAAGCGACAATGCGACGCAGGCCAAAGAACATGCCAACGACAATCACGGCAAGCACGATGAGATTCGCAGGGTTGAGCAAGTCACTCATGCGTTCCCCTTTCAAGTAGCCCTATCTAGATACCCCCATGGGGTGTCTCCATCTTAACCCAAAATCATGTCAGTTCGGTCAATTAGTTTCCCTATTCAAACTTTTTAGTTGACCAAGGCTTACTTTCGTGTATAAGTTTTCCTAGGCTAACAGTTTAGATCCGTAAGGAGCGCCGTGACCCGAACCATAGACATTCCAACGTTTCAGGCAGCGGTCGTGCGCAACTGCTCTCCCACGCTCGCGGACATCAAGCCGGCATCGCTCTTTACCTATCCAGGCACCTACGCCCACGGGGACAGCTCGACCGCAACCGAAGCCATCGCAGAACGCCGAGCACGCCTGCTCAACGTTATCGCCCAGTGCAACCGCGAGCTTGACCCGCTCGGCATCCACCTGAGTGTTTTGGTCTGGCGGCCTTGCGGAGCGCTCGTGTACGTGTACCGAGCCAAAAGCCTCACCACCTATTTCGAAGACTCTCGCGCCCAAACGGCGCTCGCCTCGGAAGGCTACGACACGAGAGACCTTTCGACATGCCTTGTACATTTGGCATCACGCATCACGCTCGCAAGCAATAACGTCGCGGAATGCGCCTGCGGCCAGACTCGATGCGCACTACCCCAACAAGCTAGCTGCAGCAAAGACTGCACCTGCGAGTTTCCGCACGAAATAGGCTACTTCCTTGGATATCCCTACGACGACGTCCACGAGTTCATCGTCCAGCACGGCGAAAACTATAAGGTCTTTGGCGCATGGAAGGTATACACAAACGTTGAGCAGGCGCTCACGACCTTCGATTCCTATCGCGCATGCACGCAATACCTTACCTACATCTATCAACAGGGCTGCACCCTGGAACAACTTGTCCAGGCAACCCGATAGAGCATACAAAACGCGGCCGCACGCCGCACAACCGAAAGGAAAACATATGAGCAAGATCGCAGTCGTCTACTGGAGCGGCACAGGCAACACCGAGGCCATGGCAAACTTCGTTGCCGAGGGCGCAACCGATGCCGGCGCCGAGGCAGAGGTCATCTCCTGCGCCGATTTCTCCGCAGACAAGGCCGCCAGCTATGACGCCATTGCCTTCGGCTGCCCCGCCATGGGTTCCGAGGAGCTTGAGTATGACGAGTTCCAGCCTATGTGGGACGAGGTCAAGGAAACCCTCAGCGACAAGAAGGTCGTCCTCTTTGGCTCCTACTCGTGGGCCGAGGGCGAGTGGATGGACAACTGGAAGGCCGATGCCGACGAGGCGGGCATCAACGTCGTCGATTCCGTCATTTGCTATGATGCGCCTGATGATGAGGGCGAGGCGGCCTGCAAGGCTCTGGGAGCGGAGCTGGCCTAACGAAGCCGTCAGAAAGTCGCAAAGCAACTGACAGCTGAGCATTGCACAACAACAGTCGTTCACGCCCAAACAAAAACGGGGGCCGGATACTATCCGGTCCCCGTTTGCTATATCGATAACTTCGACGCGCCGCTACGAGATATTGCCCAAGAACGCCTTGGTGCGCTCGCTCTTTGGATGATCGAAGACCTCGCTCGGCGTACCCTCTTCCACGATAACGCCACCGTCCATAAAGACGACGCGGTCGGCGACGTCGCGGGCAAAGCCCATCTCGTGCGTCACCACAATCATGGTCATACCGTCACGTGCCAGGTCGCGCATGACGCCCAATACATCGCGGACAAGCTCGGGATCGAGCGCCGACGTGGCCTCGTCAAAGAGCATGACGTGAGGGTTCATCGACAGGGCGCGAGCGATGGCCACGCGCTGCTGTTGACCGCCCGAAAGCTGACTCGGCATAAAATCGATGCGCTCGGCCAGGCCGACCTTGGTCAGCTCCTCGACGGCAATCTTCTCGGCCTCTTCCTTGCTGCGCTTGAGCACCTTTTGCTGCGCAAGCATGACGTTCTTTTTGACTGACAGGTGCGGGAACAAATTGAACTGCTGGAACACCATTCCCAGATGTGTACGAACCTTGTTGAGGTCGACGCCCTTGGCACACACATCCACGCCCTCAACGACAATCGAGCCGCTCGTGGGATGCTCCAGACGATTGATGCAACGAAGCATCGTCGACTTGCCCGAGCCCGAAGGACCCAGGACTACGACTACCTCGCCCTTGTGCACATCCAGATCGATATCGCGCAGGACCACGTTATCGCCAAAGGCCTTCTGGAGATTCTTGATGCTGACGACGACCTCGTTCGAGTTATTGGTTTCGCTCATAATAGAACCTCCTTACAGACCAGCGATATGGTCGGCGGGCGTCGCGACAACCTGTCCGGCGCTCTTGGTGGGACGCTTCTTTTTGGTTTCGGCCGTACCCAGCAGCCTCGCCTCAAGACCGCTCACCAAGCGAGCGAGCGGTAGGGTAATGACCAGATAGAACAGGGCGGCAACCACGTACGGCGTAATGGAGCCCGTCGTGGCCACGATGGTACGGGCGTTCATGACGATCTCGACCACACCCACGGCGGCAAGCAGCGACGTATCCTTGTAAAGCAAGATAAACTCACTGGTCAGCGTAGGCAAAACATTGCGGAACGTCTGCGGAATCATGACATAGAGCAGCGTCTGGAAAGCATTCATGCCCAGCGAACGAGCAGCCTCGTTTTGGCCCTTGGGGATCGATTGAATACCGGCACGGAAAATCTCACACAGGTACGCAGACGAGTTCATGGCCATGACGATGACGCCGAGCACGTAGTCATCAACCTTGACGCCGGCAAGCGGCAGACCGAAGAATGCGATATAGATCTGCAGGAACGCCGGCGTACCACGGATGATATTCACATAGATGCCGGCAAGGCAACGAAGGATGCGCGACTTGGAAATGCGCATGAGCGATAGGGCGAAACCGAAGGGAATTGCCAGCGGAAACGCCACAAGCACGATCGAAAGCGACATGAGGAAGCCCTTGAAGACGATCGGCAGGCTTTGGACCAAAATGACCGGGTTCAAGAACAGGCGCAGGAACATATTGGAGTTCCAAGCCTCGACCCACGGCTGCTCCTTAAGATCGGCCAAGAAGTTATCGAAGGCCGTCACGCCCTTGATCTCCACCGACGGAATCTTGGAGATCTTCTTGGTCGAGCCATCGGCCAAAGTGTAGGTGCCGCTAAAGGCCTCATCGCCGCCCTCGACGGGAAACGTCACGCCGTAAACCTCGACACGGAAAAAGCCGCCGGCAGGCGCCGTCTCGCCAAAGTCAATCTTGAGCGTCTGGCCGTCAGCCTTGCACGTGGGCTTCATGGGCGTACGATCCATGAGGTCCTCGCCCGAGAGCATCGTCAATCGCGTGTCATCGGTACCAAACGTCGTGCCGTCGACAAACGTCAGCGAAAGACCGCTCAGCTCCTCATCGGCATCGGCCTGGACCTCCCAGGTAATGCGCGTCTCGGTACCGCCGACCACAGCGCTGCCCGAACCGGTGTTGGGTCGGGCGGTAATCTTTGCGGTCTCAAGCGCCTGGGCGGTCGTGGGCGCATATGCCCCCGCGCACACCAGCGCGAGCGCCACGGCCATGACGCAGACTAGCTTTTGGAGCAAGGCGGGCAGTGGAAAACGCTGCTCCGCGGCCCCTTTGTTCAGTCGAGACAAGGTGGCTCCTATCGTAGAAGTTGCCGGCAAAACGAGACGGAAATGCTCTCCGCCAAGAGAAGCGCAAAGGCCCTCTCCGCCAAAACGGAAAGGGCCCGCGCGCAATCAAGTGGTTCTTTTACTTGATGTTGTACTTAGCCATGAGGGCGTCGACGGTACCGTCATCGGTCAGGTCCTTGATAGCCTGGTTGATGTCGTCCTTGAGCTTGGTGTTGCCCTGGTTGATGGCGATGGCGTACTCCTCGCCGGTGCTGATCTGCTTAATGGTCTGGCAGGTGCTGAACTGCTCGGCGGTCAGCTGGCTGGCAACGGAGCGGTTGGTGACTACGGCGTCGCCCTTATCGGACTGCAGGGCGCTGAAGCACTCGGTAGCGTCCTTGTAGGGGACGATCTTGGCCTTGGGGAAGTTCTCCTGGGCAAAGGACTCGGCGGTCGAGCCAGACTGGACGATGATGGTAGCGTCGGCGTTGTTGAGCTTCTCGCTGTAGTTGTCGGCCGTGATGTCGGTGTTATCGACCTTGGTCACGATAGCCTGATCGTCCATGTAGTAGGAATCGGAGAAAGTGACTTCCTTCTCACGCTCGGGCGTGTCGGTGATAGCCGCGATGGAGACGTCATACTTGGCGCCCGAAGCGACGCCCGGAACCAGCGTGTCAAAGTCATTGTTGACATACTCGACATCCAGGCCCAGCTTGTCGCCGATAGCCTTGATGAGCTCAAGGTCAAAGCCCTGATAATCGCCGTTGTCATCCTTGTACTCAAACGGAGCGTACTCGGCAGAGGTGCCGACGGTCAGCGTACCGTCCTTGACGAGCGCGTACTCCTTGGAGCCGTCGACCTTCTCGACCTTTGCGTCGTCAGAGCTGCTGGAACCGGCATCAGAACCAGAGGTGGCGTTAGACGAGCCGCAGCCCGTCAGAGCGAGGGCGAGCGCCATAGCGCCCGTGGCGGCAAATGCGCCAAGCTTCTTGATCTTCATAATCAGTCTCCTTCCAATGACCCCACGTGATTCAGAGGTCTGCAAAAACTGATGGCTGTTATGCACCCGCTTGGAAGAATCTGCAATCAGAAAACCGATTGAAACAAACCCATAACGTGAATGGAGCACTCCACTTTATGACAGTCATTACTGCTGCAACGACCTTAACAGTTTGATTTCAGCCGCATAACCTGCAAGTTCGTTCGGTGTCTCCAAAATAAACGGCAGCGAACGCAAGCGACCATTCGATACAATATTCTGCATAACCTGCATACCGCCGCCAAACTCTTCACTACCCAGGTAGCCCTTGCCGATGCACTCGTGGCGATCCTTATGGGCGCCGCAGGGATTCTTGGAGTCATTGATATGCACGGCGCGCAAGCGCTCGATACCCACCACACCATCGAACTCGTCGAGTACGCCGTCCAGATCATGGATGATGTTGTAGCCAGCATCGCTCACATGGCAGGTGTCCAGACACACGCCCAGCTTGTCCGATAGCTCTGGACGTCTGGCAGCTACACCCTCGATAATGCGCGCCAGCTCTTCAAAGCTACGGCCCACCTCGGTACCCTTTCCCGCCATGGTCTCGAGCAGCACCGTCGTCTGCTGGCCCTCAAACATCACCTGGCACAGGGTGTCGACGATCATCTGAATGCCGGCATCAGTCCCCTGCCCCACATGCGCGCCGGGGTGGAAGTTGTAATAGTTGCCGGGCAGTGCTTCCAGACGCTGCAAGTCCTCGGCCATTGCCTCCAGGGCAAACTCGCGCGCCCGCTCTTTGGCAGAACAGGGATTGTAGGTATAGGGGGCATGCGCCACGAGTGGGCCAAAATCATTTTGCGCCATAAGGTCACGCAGGGCCGCCACATCATCCATGTCAAGGTCTTTCGCCTTGCCGCCGCGCGGGTTGCGCGTAAAGAATGCAAAGGTATTGGCGCCAATGGACAGCGCCGTCTCCCCCATTGCCCGATAGCCCTTCGTCGTCGAAAGATGACATCCAATCGTCAGCATCTCCAGCTCCCCCTCATCAGTTGCGGTGAAATAGTTCCTGTCGATGCCTTATTCTGCCGCAAACAGGAACTATTCCACCGCAAGTTATAAAAGGGTCATGAGGCGCGCGTTTTGCCGAAGGCCTTAAGCACCGCCGTCACGGGGCCAGGCTGAAAACGGCGGCGTACGTCGTCCAAGCGCTCGGGGATATCGATGTGCTGCGGACAGTGCCGCGCACATTTGCCGCATTTGACGCAATTGCTCACCAACTTGGGCTCGCTTGTGCGCACCGCGCTCGCCGTAAAGTACTGTGATAGACCCGTAAACCAGCTGTGCGCATAGCTCGCGTTGTAGGCGGCAAAACACCCAGGAATATTGATGCCTTTAGGGCACGGCATGCAATAGCCACATCCCGTGCAGGGAACGCGATTCGATTTTTCAAACTCCCTCAGCACGCGTGCGATGGCATCGAGCTGAGTAGCTGTCATCGAATCCGGCAGGGCCCAATCGGCCAACGCCGCGTTCTCATCCACCTGCGCGGCATCGGTCATACCCGAAAGCAGCATCGTCACCTGAGGATGATTCCACACCCACGAAAGCCCCCAGGCAGCAGGAGTGCGCAAATGCGGGTCACGGGCGCTATCGAGCACAGCGCGGGCCCGCGGCGGCAGTTTGCCCGCTAGACGACCGCCCAGCAGCGGCTCCATCACAAACACCGCGAGCCCGCGCTCCGCAGCCGCCATGAGTCCCGCCGTTCCCGCTTGGTAACGCTCGCCGGCATAGTTGTACTGGATCTGGCAAAAATCCCATTCATATGCGTCAAGCATCGTCAGGAAATCCGCCGCGCTGCCGTGATACGAAAAACCAATCTGGCGAATGCGCCCCGCCGCCTTTTGGCGCGTAATCCAGTCCTCGATGCCCAACGCCACCACACGTTCCCACTGGGCGGGCGAGGTGATGTTGTGCATAAGGTAATAGTCGATATGGTCGGTCCGCAGCCGACGCAGTTGCTCGTCAAAGAAACGGTCGAAATCCCCTGCGCATGCACACGAAGCGTGCGGCAACTTGGTCGCGAGCAACACCCGGTCGCGCAGCCCCAAGCGCTCAAGCGAGGCGCCCACGCACACCTCGTTACCGGGATAGAGATACGCGGTATCCAAATAATTAATCCCCTGCTCCACCGCACGGGAAATGATGGCATCAGCCGTCTTCGCATCGGGATGTCCCGGCGCACCGGGAAACCTCATGCAGCCCAGACCCAGAGCAGATATTCGGTTACCACTTTTGGGGTCAACGCGGTATTGCACGGACCCTCCCTTCGCCATCAGCGCTCGGCAAGGCGAAACACAATGGTCACGCGACCGAAACATCGTGGAATCGCAATCGAGAATGTATCGTAACGCAGCAGAAATCCAGCTGTCACGGCACCGCTTTAACATCAGCAAAAAGCCCGATGAAAGGAGGAGAGCGTGACCACGCGTGAGGATGCCTGCCCCTACCCTGGCGAACAATACATCCTCTCGGTCGGCCGTTACCAGATCGAGGTCATGGACCATCTGGACGAGCTTCCCGCCACAGGCGCTGTCATCTTCTGCACCTTCCCCAAGGTGCGCGATGGCGTCGGATACCCTGCGCGCGTTTTTGCGGTCTGTCCCGCGGCATAAGTTCCCATGAGTTTGTTCTTCTAAATTCCGCCTCCGGTGCACGCCACATGCTCCAGCGGCATACAATCCACCAGGCGCCCCTCATGCGGGCGCCTTTTAGTGGGGAGATGATTCACATGCAGATCAACAAGGTCGCCTTTATCGGCAAGGGCGGCGTCGGCCTGCTCTACGGCAGCATGATTGCCACGGCCCTCGGCAATGACGCCGTCGAATACGTTATGGATGACGCCCGTTTTGAGCGTCACGTGGGCGATGCGCTCACCGTCAACGGCAAGCCCTGTGCGCTCAAGTCCATCCGCGCCAGTGAGGCAACGCCCGCCGATCTGGTCATTCTCACGGTCAAGACGACGGGACTCAACCAAGCGCTCAAGACTATGGAGCGCGTCGTGGGGCCCAACACGCTCATCGCCTCGCTGTGCAACGGCATTACGAGCGAGCAAAAGATTGCCGAGCGCTTTGGCTGGAAGCATACCGTTCTTGGTATTTGCCAGGGCATGGATGCCGTGTTCCTCGACGGCGCGCTCACCTTTACCAATGCGGGCGAGATTCGCTTTGGCGCGGCAGCAGGCACCGAGCCCGCAACCGTCAGCGCCATCGACGAGCTCTACACACGCTGCGGCATCGCCCATACCGTCGAGAGCGACATTGCGCACCGCATGTGGGCCAAACTCATGCTCAACGACGGCATCAACCAGACCTGTATGGCCTACGGCGGGACCTACGGAAGCGCCACGGAGCCGGGCTCCGAGCAGCGTCGCTGCTTTGTTTCCGCCATGCGCGAAACGCTTGCGGTCGCCAACGCCGAGGGCGTTGAGCTGACCGAGGCAGACCTGACGCAGATGGTGCACCTCATCGAGGGAATCGACCCCGTCGGTATGCCCTCGATGGCGCAGGACCGCATCGCACAACGAAAAACCGAAGTCGAGGAGTTCGCTGGCACCATTTGCCGCCTAGCTACCAAACACGATATCCAAGTGCCGCAAAACGATTGGCTCTACCAGAGGATTCGCGAAATAGAAAGCAGCTGGTAGCCTCGGCCGCATCGCGATGTGCGCAATACAAGCAGACAGGCCTTCGCGAGGATTCCGTCATTCGCGAAGGCCTGTTGCATTTAGCTCGAGGCTAAAACTGAGGCTTATTTTGCGATTCCGGAACCTCGTCCTCGTCATCGCGGCAAAGCAGCACGCCGGCGCTTCCCAGCAGCGCCGCCGCAATCAAGGTGCCCACTACCACAGGAGCGGTGCCCGACCATCATGTGTAATCGATGTCGGCAGATTACCAGCCAGTGTAGTAGTCGGTGGTTCCGGCTGCGCAGCCGGAGTCATAGACCTTGCACTCGCCCT
>UQXT01000023.1 GCA_900545075.1 uncultured Collinsella sp.
GCGGGCTGCGGCGCGTACTGCTGCTGGTATCCCTGCGGTGCCGCCGGGGCTTGCTGGTAGGCCTGCTGCGCGTTCCACTGCTGGGGCGCCGCCTGCGGGGCGGGCTGCGGCGCGTACTGCTGCTGGTATCCCTGCGGTGCCGCCGGGGCTTGCTGGTAGGCCTGCTGCGCGTTCCACTGCTGGGGCGCCGCCTGCGGGGCGGGCTGCGGCGCGTACTGCTGCTGGTATCCCTGCGGTGCCGCCGGGGCTTGCTTCTGGCTCATGAGCTCGATCTCGTCCACGATCACCTCAAGCTTGGATCGGCGCTGGCCGTCCTTGTCCCAGCTCGAATAGCGCAGCTTGCCCTCGATGGCCACCTTCATGCCCTTGTGCAGGATGCGGCCCATGCTCTCGGCGCGGTTGCCGAACATCGTGCAGTCGACGAAGTTCGGGTAATCCTCCCACTGGCCCGTCTGCTGATTCTTTCGGCGGTCGTTGACCGCGACGCCGAAGCCCAGCACCTGCATGCCGCCTGCTGTGGCGCGCAGCTCGGGGTCGCGGGTCAAGTTCCCGCTGATGTTCACTCGGTTGATCGACATTTAGTAACTCCCTTCGCCGGTCCCGTTCGACCAGGTGCGCTTTATGTCCTCGTCGACGGTTCGGATCTTGAGCTTGTACACGTTTATCGCCTCTTGGCTCGCCTTGTAGAGCGCTTCGGCGCAGTCCCTGCGCTGCTTCAGCTCGGCTATGTCCTCACGGCCTCGGCAGAGGTCGCTTATCACCGTCACGGGCGTCCCCTTGGATCGCTCCTCAAGGATCGCGATGCGCAGCGCCTTGCGGTACTCGGCCTCGTTCTCGGCGTACTGGCTTCCGCTGTTGCGCAGCGCCTGAAGCTCGTCCATGAGCCTGTCGAAGAGCTGCATGCGCTCGGCGTAGAGGTCTTGCATGGCCTACACGACCTGCCATGCGGGGGACGGGCAGCACCCGGGGTTGGCCTTGAACTGCTCGTACTGCTGGCGGCTCTCGAACTGGTAGGAGGTGCCGCAGCTCTTGCACTTGGCGATGAATTGGCCGAACTCGGGCGGCTCCTTCTCGGCGGGCTTGCCGTCACCCATGAGGGTGTCGGGGTCACTCGTGCCGTCGATGTCGAAAGCTCCGCAGAGCGCGTACTTGCGGGCGTAGCTCGACGCGGAACCCGTGACCTGCGCCTCGTTCATGCCCTTCTGGCTCAAAGGCTCGCGGGCGTACGCATCGATCTCCAAAGGCTCGCCGTGGCCGTCCTCGAAGAACAGGCGGCACGTGGCCTTGACGTAGTAGCGCTCGCCGATCTGCTCGATCGAGTCGTTGAGCGTGAAGGCGATTCCCGCCGCCTTGCACGGCTCCTTGAGCGCCGCAACGATGTCCTCCATGCTGCGGTAGTAGAAGTTGCCGTGGGCGTTGTAGCGTGCCTTGGGCACCACCACGGATCGCTGCACCTGGGCCACGGCCTCGGCCAGCGTCATGTGCTTGTCTTCTGCCATCGTCTACTCCATCCTCGCTGCCACCTGGGCTGGCGTGCCCCGGCGGATGCTTCCGGTGATTCCCTGCGCCTTGAGCAGGGATGCGAGCGCCTGCATCTGCGATCGCGTGGCGCTCGGCACCTCGACCGTCCACGCCTCCAAAGGCTCCGCGACCGGTGCTGGCATGGGTGCCGGCATTGGTGCGGGCATTGGCACTGGCGCGGGCATCGGCTCAGGCTCGGGCGCTGCGATCGGCTCTGGCTCAGGCTCTGGTTCAGGTTCAGGCTCCGGCTCAGGCTCGGGTGCCATGGCCGCCTTCAGCTCGGCGATTCGCTGGTCTTCCTCGTCGGCCAGACGCGCCGCGTTCAAGGCGGCTCCGAGGTCGAGCGTGCGGAAGAACTCGCGCTCCGCGTCGGCGTAGTGCGGCATCGCCTCCTGCTGGGCCTTGAGCGTTTCCCAGTCTCTGGCCACGTCGGACACCTTGGCCTCAAGCGCCTGCTGCGCCTTGATCTCGCCGAAGGTCTTGTTGAGCCACTGCGGCTCATGCAGGCGCTCGTAGGGGACGACCGGCGCGAGCAGCCCCGCGAACTCCTCGTAGTGCTGCTGTAGGCGCGAGTAGAGCGCGTCCTTGCGCGTCTGCTCGGCCTCGTCAAGCTGCGCCTTGATGGCGTCGGTTGATTCGTCGATGATGGCCGTGATCTGCTTGCAGCGCCTCTCGAATGCGTCGAGCGGCTTGTTGTACTCGCGCTTCACGGCCTTGCGGCGCTCGTCGATCTCCTTCTTGATGCCGTTGAGGTAGCTGCGGTCGTGCTTGGCCTCCTTGATGGCCTGGGCGCTCGCGAGGTCGTAGGTGGCGCCCTCGTAGTCGGCCACGACCTTCTTCACGTGGGCCTCCAACGCGTCCATGTTCGAAGCGATAGTGGCCTCGGTGTAGGTGACCTCAAGCGTGGTGGCCTCGGCCTCGATGACCTCTGCCTCGACCTGCTGCGGTTCGGTTTCCTTAGCCATAGATCTCGCCCGTCTCGTCGTCGAAGTCCATGGCCTGCTGCTGCTCAGCCACGGTGAGCAAAACCGTCTTGCCGCTCTGCTTGGTGATGCGGAAGGCGTCGGCGTTGTCGGTCAGGATCTCGAATTGCAGGGTCGCAACGCTGCCCTTCACGGTGGCCTGCTTGAACTGCGCCTGGATGGTGGCTTCGTTGATCATGTCGTTACCTCCTATTTGATGCCGAGAACGGCGGCAAGGAACGCGCGACCGAACTCGCGCTCTTCCTCGCTGACGGGCTTGATCTTGTCGGCGATGAACTCGCGGCTCTTGGCGACGCACTTCTCGTCGATCCTGGAAAGCCCGGCCTCGCAAAGCGCGATCATCACGTGGTAGGCGTTTGCCGCCGTCTCGCCGTCGTTGTTGTCAGGATGCGTGGCGTCGAACATGAGGTTGTTCGCGATGCAGGCGGCGTGGTCGAGCACTGCTTTGTGGAACTTGGTCCCGTGGAAGTCCTCAAAGCCGTTCTCTTCGAAGTATTTGGCGTTCATTTCTTCTCCTTCACGTACTCCTCGACGAAGTACTCGATGTAGATGTCTATGCGTGGTTTGGTGCCGTATGGCGACCTCGGGCGCTTGGTGACGGCTCCCATGTCGACCTGCGAATCGTCCTTGAAGGCGATCCCGTTGAGCGCGTCGCAGGCGAGCTTGCCGAGGTTGTCCCAGTCGGGCTTGCCGAGGTCGGCGCGGCCCTCCCAGTACTTCGGGTTGCTCTTCGCGAGCGGCCTGGTGGTCGAGATCCGCATCACGACCGGGCCGTCGTGGTCGGCGAAGGTCTCGCCGTATGCCGCGCGGAACGCGTCCTTGATGGCCTTCTCGGCCTTGAGCGTCTTGGTCGGCGTGTAGGTGCGGTGGTTGCGGTAGTCGGTCATAGGGCGCTGCTTTCCAACAAGCTCTGCTGGGTGCATGGTGATGTGCGCCGTGGCCGCAAGGGTGCGCTGCCAGCTCATTCGCTGAACCCATCGCTCTGGCTGCGGTGCTTGTTGAAGGCTCCGCGCAGCTCTGGGTACCGCGCCTCCATGATTCGGGCAAGGGCTGGGGCTATGCCGTTCTTGCAGCCAACGTGCAGCTCGTTGCGCACCATGTTCACCAGGTAGTTGATCGACACGTAGCCCTTCTCCTTGAGGCGGCGGGCGTTGGAGAGCATGAACCGCCACGCCTCGGGGTTGGCCTCGATCCACTTCTTGGCCTCGGCAACGTCTTGCTCGCCAGCCATGCCCAGGCCGAAGATCTCAAGCTGGTTGCTCTGGGGTTTGGGGCGGTATATCTCGTCGTTACGCATTGAGCACCGCCATGCTGCCCACGGCTCGCTGGGCGTCGGCAACAGCCTGGTCCATCGTGGGGATGACCCAGAGCCAGAGCACGGCGAGGAAGATCATGAGGGCCGCGAGGAAGCCGACCATGACGCCCGCCTTGAACTGGGAGCGCTCAAGCTGCTCCTGTGCCGTCGGGCGCTTGCCCTCGAATGGTATGATGGTCGCAGCCTCTTTCGAGGCGGCTACGTAGCGGGTGCCCGAAGTGTGGTAGCGGGGGGCGCTCGCTTTCTTTTTTGTCTGCATTTCCGTTCTCCTTTCGGTGTTTTCGCAGGTCATTGCTAGGGCGCTTTTTAGGGCCTCTTTTTTGTCGCCTTTTTCGCCCTGCTCTTCTGGCTGTAGTAGCGCTGGCGCTGCCTGTCATTCCTCTTCTCCCTGATCGCCTCCTCCTTCATTGCGTTGGCCTGTTCGGCGAGGTCTGCCATGTGAAGCTCCTTCGTGCACTCGATGCACCAGCCGTTGACCCTGTTGAGCGGTCGGAACGTCCATTGGCCGCAGCGGGGGCACTGCCTGCGCTTGCGGAGTGAGAGTCCGCACTTCCGCGCCATATGCTTCACTGAGTCGATGGAGCGCCCGAGGTCCTTGGCTACCTGCTTGGCGCCGTCTCCAGCGTGCTCTTCGAGGTATCTGAGTTCACGTGTAGACCACTGCTTCACGCCTTCGCTTCTCCCTTCTGCTGGCGTTCCCACTCGCGGTATGCCTGACGGATCGTCGAGCACATGCCGTCAAAGGCAACTTCGCGGGCGGTCTTGGGCTTCTCTTCCTTCTGTTTGGCCTCTTCGGCTGACATTTAGACCGCTACGCCTTTTGATGTGCGCTCCTCGACTAACCCGGCGAGGTAGTCAACAGAGCATCCGTAGAGCTTTGCCAAGTTGATTGCGTCTGGAACCAGTAGCGGTGAACTCTCGCCACGCTCCCACTTGCCGATAACGTATTCGGAGCGGTGGATCTTTTCACCGACTTCTTCTCTGGTCAGGCCTGCCCGCTTACGCTCGGACACAAGATTGTTGAGCATTGTTTCCTCCTTTGCACTAGTTTCTTGTGCCTGAATGGCACTATATACAAGATTCTTGTATCTGTAAACCCTAAAAGTTTGCTATTCGTACAAGTTTCTTGTATGCTTCAACTATCCTAAGTTAGGGGTGAGATATGAGCCTTAAAGACCTACGGCAGCGTTCAGGGCTGACCCAGAAAGAAGCTGCTAGCGTGTTCGGCCTTAAATACCGCACGTACCAAAACTACGAGCTTGGAAATACAAGTCCTGATATGGATACTGCGGCAGAGTTCGCCCGGTATTTCAAATGCACAATTGGTGAACTGTTCGATCTCGAAGAGGGCGATGGCGAACAGATGGGAAGCGCCGAGCGCGAATTACTAACGCTCTTTAACGCCATGAATAAAGAGGGCCGCAAGGCATTACTTGCGGCGGCAAACGGAATCGCCGAGGCTTTCCCGGCAACAAGGAAGGAGTAGCCGTGGCATTGAAAGATATGATGAAGGACATGGCAAATGCAGCTGTGTCGCAGGCGCAGAGCGCTGTACAAGATGCAATCGACCGTGACCAGCAAACCATAAATGGTCAAGGCACTAGTGGCGTTATGCAGGGTGTGATGGGGCACTACTCTGAGCTTTCGGCCGAATCCGCTCAGCAGCAATATGGCATGTATCTCATGCGTGGAGAGTCGTTCACGCGCTGCTTTGCGCTCGTGCGTGACAAGATGCTGTTCACGGACCGCAGAATCGTCTTCATCGACCACCAGGGCATGACTGGCGCCAAGGCAGCGGCCGTGTCCATCGACCTCCAAAGCATCGTCGGGGTGCGCCTTGAGACGGCCGGTATGGGCTTCGACCACGCCGAGCTGTCGTTCGCGTACATCACAAGCCCGTACTACAAGGTCCAAGGCGTGCAGACGGAGACCAAGACGCTTGAGTTCCCGAAGGGCTTCGACGTCCAGGGTCTCTACTCGCTGCTCTCGGAGCTCGCATACGAGAACGTGCGCCGCATCAACGCATAGAAAAGAAGAAGCCCCACGGGGTCATAGCGCTGCAACGCTGCCCGCGGGGCTTTTCCAAAGAACCTCTGAAAGGAGGCCGTTTCCAATTATGCCAAAAACTGCGGTGATATACGCCCGCTTTTCGTGCAACAAGCAGCGCGAGGCCTCGATAGACGACCAGCTGCGCGTGTGCCGCGACTGGTGCAAACGCGAGGGCTACGCCATCGTGGCGGAATACTGCGACTACGCCATATCGGGCCGCACCGACGATCGCCCCGAGTTCCAGCGCATGGTCGCGAACGCTGGCGAGAGCGACATAGTGCTTGTGTACATGATGGATCGCTTCAGCCGTGGGGAGTACGACGCGCCAATATACAAGCGCGAGCTTGCCCAGCGCGGCGTGAAGCTCGTCTCGGCGCTTGAGCAGATACCGGACAGCCCGGAAGGCATCATCTACGAGAAGCTGCTCGAAGGCCTCGCCGCGTGCGAGTCGAAGAAGACCGCGATCCGCACGAGGCGCGGCATGGAGGGCAACGCGCTCAAGTGCAAGACCAACGGCGTGCGCGTGTTCGGCTACGCCAGCAACGAGGCCGACGAGTACGTGATCGACGAGGACGAGGCCGCTTTCGTGCGCGAGGCGTTCAAGCGGCGCATAGCAAAGGAGACCACCAACTCGATAGCTCGCGACTTCGCGGCACGCGGGGTCAAGACCTCGCAGGGAAACCCGTGCGGCTACTCGATGGTCGAGCGGATGGTGAAGAACCGGAAGTACACGGGGCGCTACGAGTGGGGCGGCGTTGTCAAAGAGGGCGGCATGCCCGCGATCATCGACGAGGTGACGTTCATGGAGGCACAGGGCATACGCGCGGCCAAGGAGCGCAGCGCGGAGAGCTGGGGCGACTTCGCCCTTTCTGGCAAGGCGATCTGCGCGGGCTGCGGGCGCAACCTGCAAGGCGTAAGCGGGCGCGGGCGCGGCAACCGCAAGTACGAGTACTACCGCTGCCACGACGGATGCGTTAAGCCCGTCAGGCGCGAGGAGCTTGAGGGCGAGATCGTCAAGGCGCTGCGGGCTCTTCTGCAAGACCGCGAGGAGGCCTTGAGGATAGCCCGCATGGTGGCGGAAAGCTCGGACGGGGCAGAGGTGGCGGCGAGGCGCAAGCAGGCCGCCCAATCGCTCTCGGCCGCCGAGCGCGGCCTGAAGAACATCCTGAACGCCATCGAACAGGGCATAATCGCCCCGGGCGCGAAGGAGCGCATAGCGGAGCTTGAGCATCAGCGCGACCGCGCCAAGCTCGACCTTGAGGCGATCAGGGACGATCAGATAGACCCCGAGCGGCTGGCCGACTTCCTGCAATGCGGCTCCGCCCTGGACGACGCGACTCTATTGAAGGCGTTCGTATACCAGGCGAGCGTGAGCGACGAAGAGTGCATAGTGACGCTGAACTACGACGTGGAAAACAACGAACCCGCCAGACTTGACATCCAGCGGGTTCGTACAAAATGCAAATGGTGCCCCCAGCGGGATTCGAACCCGCGATATCCACCTTGAAAGGGTGGCGTCCTTGGCCGCTAGACGATGGGGACAGCGGGAAAGAGTATAGCAGACTTTTTTGCCGGCGCGTATATCGTTGGCAAACTGGAAAACCACCACACAGGAGTAGGCTTCTATTCCGATTTTCAAATATCTCAATCTGTAACATTTGGGCGGGCAAATCGGTTCCATCTGTTACAGATCGAGACAGACGGCGGGCGTCGGGACGAACATCTCATTCTGTAACAGTAAGACGACTTTTAACGGTCTAGATGTTACAGATTGAGACAAACCGCTGGGACGGGTCAAAACCACCACAAAGGTGCCTGTCCCCTTTGTGGTGGTTGGGGCGTTAGGGGAGGAGCTTCATGGCGGCGTCGTGGGCGGCGTGCTCGTAGGCGTCGTCGAGGGGCTTGAGCGGCAGCAGAGCGTTGGCCTGTGCGTCGCCACGGCGCTCGAGGGCGTGGGCGATGAGCCGGTCGGCGAGCTCGGGGTTCTTGGGCAGTGCCGGTCCGTGTAGGTACGTGCCGATGACGCCCTTGTAGATGAGGCCCTCAAAGCCATCGTCGCCGTTGTTGCCGGTACCCGTGACGACGGACGTTCCGAGCGGCGTGGCCTCAGCATCGAGCAGGGTGCGGCCGCCGTGGTTCTCGAATCCCACAAAGGGCTCGGGTGCCAGGTCGGTTTTGACGGCGACGTTGCCGATCAGGCGGTTGGAGCCGCGCACGGTTTCGGCGGCAACGACGCCCAGGCCCTCGATGCGATTTTCGCCCATATAGTACGAACGGCCGAGCAGCTGATAGCTGCCGCAGATTGCGAGCAGCGAGCCGCCGTCCTCAACATAGGCCGCGACCTTGTCTTTTTGAGCGAGCAATTCATGTGCCACAGCTAACTGGTCGCGGTCGGAGCCACCGCCCATCATGACGATATCGGCGTCGGTGAGATCGAGCGCCTCGCCCATGCGGACCTCGTCCACGCGCACGGGAATGCCGCGCCAGGCGCAGCGGCGCTCGAGCGCGATAACATTGCCGCCGTCGCCGTAGAGGTTAAGGGCATCGGGATACAGGTAGACGATGCGCAGCGGGCGCGAAAGCTCGACTGGCGCGATACCGACAGGAAGAGCGCTGCCGTCGGCACGGGCTACGGCGCGCCCAGCAACAGCGTCGGCGGTGGCGCCTTTCAGCCCGTCGAGCTCCTTGACCAGCGGCGGGAAGGCCGTGTAGTTGGCGACGGCGTAGAAGGTGTCATCGGCGATCTCGTCTGCCACGGCGCCGATCGCCTGCTCGATATTCGAGATGATGGCGGCGTCGATGCCGGCGTACTTCAGACGTACCTGCATATCGTGTGCACGCGTGCCGCCGGCAAAGGCGACAAGCCCTGGGGTATCGGCGATGCGCTCGAAGTCGACGTCGTAGATCCACGAGACATCGTGGCCGTCGGCGTCGTTGTCGTTCAGGAAGAAGGCACAGAGTCTGCCGCCCGCCGTCTTAATGGACTGGATCTGTCGATCGAAGCCCACGGGATTCTTGGCCAGGTTTGCCTCGACGGTACGGCCGGCGATCTCCCAGCGACCCATGCGTCCGCCGGCGGGGACGTAGGCATCGAGCGTGGGCTGCAGATGCGCCGCGTCCACGCCCAACTCGCGCGCCGCAAAGAAGGCGGCGGCAACGTTATAGATCATGTACAGGCCGTTGTAGCGCGTGGCGATGTGCGTTGCTGGTGCGTCGGCGTCGGGTCCAAAGTTCAGTTCAAAGCCGTAGCCGTCGCAGCCGAGCTCCACGCCCGTCACGCGACGGACAAGCTCAGGGCGGGCCCAACCGCACGAAGGACAATGATAGGTACCGAGCTGGCCGTACTGCACATAGTCGTACTCCAGCGGCGCGTTGCACTGCGAGCAAAAACGCGAGTCGCTAATGCGATCGGACTCGGTGCCCGTGGCGCCGTCGATGCCAAAGGCGATGCTCGTATTGGGGACGCGCGCGGCGATCGAGGCGCACAGCGGATCGTCGGCGTCATAGATGAGCGTCGTTGCCGGCGAAAGCTCCAACGCGTGGGCGATGACGTCCTGGGTGTGGTCGATCTCGCCGTAGCGGTCCAGCTGGTCGCGGAACAGGTTGAGCAGCACAAAGTACGTCGGCTTGAGCTTGGGCAGGACGCGCACCGTGTAGAGCTCGTCGCACTCAAAGACGCCTACGCGCTTGCCGTTGCCGGCACGCTTAAGATTGCTGCGGGCTTCGAGCAGGGCACCTACTACGCCCGGCTCCATGTTGTTGCCAGCGCGGTTGCATACCACGGTAGCGCCGCTGGCGGCAACGGCGTCGGCGATGAGGTTGGAGGTGGTGGTCTTGCCGTTGGTGCCGGTGATCACCACGCTGCGGTCGACAAGGCCCGCGAGGTCGCTTAGCAGCTCGGGGTCGATCTTCATGGCGATGCGGCCGGGGAGTACGCCACCCTGGCGCTTAAGGACGGAGCGCAGCCCCCAGCGGGCGATATCGCTCGAGGTGCAGGCGAGAGATGAGCGGAAGTTCATGAAGCCGTTCCTAACGTGAATGACATGGTCGTGGCGTTTGCGCCGTTAAAAGCCGTAACGGCGCGCAAATTCCTGGGCAAGCTGCGATACGTCTTCGCAAGCGTTGGCCCAGGGGGCAAAGTCGGGAGTATCCGAGATGATACCGTCGGCCTCCCAAACTGCCTGATGCGAAAGGTCCCAGGGGTCGTGCGGTTCGGGCCGGCAGGGAAGGTACGGCGTCTGATACATGGGGTTCAGCAAAAAGAACGCGCCGCCCTCGCAGCGGTTGGCAAACTCACGCAGCGCGCGTGTCGCCGGGCGCATCTTGTTCGTTTTGAACAGCAAGATCGTGCGGGCGAGCAAGTACCAGGGGGAGTTCTCGAGGGTATCGGCCCCCATCTGCTCCTCGAGCTGGTGGGCCAGGGCAAAAAAGCCGTCCTCGTCTTCCAGGCGAGCGAGGGCGAGTAACACGGTGCCTGCAGCTCGGGTGGGATAGCCTTCCGCCTTAAGAACACGGCGAGAATAGTTGACGGCAGCACGGTAGCGAGCGCTCGCCATGCACAGCTGCGAGATGGCCTCGAGCGTGTGGAGCCACCCGATAAGCGCCGGCTCGCTTGCGGTGAGATAGGCCGTCGTCACGCCGTCTGCCAGCACCTTGTTGGCCCAGTAGTGTGGGGCTTCCATATCGAACCCGGGCACGCTTTGCTGCAGGTAATCGGCCGCGGTCGCTTCGAGCTTCAGCAGGTCGCCCAGGCAGGCATCAACGGGCGTGTCCGCCAAAATGATGGCGAGCAGCTGGGCATCGAGGACATACGCATCGATGCGGACGATCTTGAGCAGCTCATCGCGCATATCGTCGAACAGGCGGTTGCGCGTCTGCTCAAACTCCTCGTCGCTGCCCATGTCTTCGATGCGATGGAGCTCGTCGAGCAGGTGGCGGTGAACGCCGGCATAGGACAGCAGCGCCTGGGCATGCTCGGTCTGCGCATACTTATGAGGGTTGACGCTCACGTCGTTATGGACAAGCTCGCGTGCTGCATCGGTGAGTTCGGGGTGCGACGCAAGGTAGGCGCGCTCCAGGTAGGCGGGGATGTAGACGCTCGGATCCATTAGAGGTCTCCTCCCTTAAACGGCAAGCCCTGCTCGGCCGCCCGCAGGATGCGCTCGTCGATCTGGGAACGCACGATATCGTTGGTGGCGACCCAGGCGGCAAAGCTGGCGTTGTCGGGGGCGCCCAAGCCCTCCTGCAGTACCGGCGTTGCCTCGGATAGCGCAAGGACAAGCTCGTCGGTGGAGCCCACACCCACGTTGACGCGGGCATAGACGCCATCGGGAAACTCGGTTTGGAAGTAGAGCGCCTCGGCTGCGTGCGGGCACGAGCGTGCAAGGATGCGCAAGTAGCGCTCGGCGCTCTCGTAGTCCAGCTCGCGCCAGGCAGCGCTCATCAGCGCGATGAGCGTCCACGGGTCCAAGTCGCGCTCCGCGTCCTTGGGACGACGGCGCAGCGGCGTGTTGGCAAGATAGGGCACGGAGTGGGCAGAGCGAAAGCGTTTGAGCTCCTCGGCAGGGTATTCGAGCTTTGCCATGGCAAGCATCGCAGTATGGCGGACGCCGGCGGGGTCGTTGGGTGCAAAGTCCAGGCTGCGGTTTGCGGCTTCGAGCGACATGCGATAGCGGCCGCTAATGAGGGCGCGCGACGCAAGGGCGGCAAGCCAGCGCAGGTAGGGGCGGCGCATAAGGTCGCCAGCGGCCTCGCGCTCGTAGGGGTCCTGCGCCGAGGCGATCTTGAGCGCCAGGTCGTGCTCCACCTTGTCGCACTTGGACACCAGATACTGTACGTATTCCTCGTTGGATTCGGCGGTGAGGGCGGTCAGCATGCGCTGGGCATCCCAGTTGGTGGGGTCGAGCGCGGCTGCCTCGCGAAGCATGTTCTCGGCAGCGGCCTCTTCTTGCTCTGCCTGGGTATCGTCAGGGATAAAGGGAATGCGGTAGTCGACAGCCTCGACTACCTTGGCAATGAGGTGCCCGGCGCGGTCGCGGTCGTGCACGATGAGCGGCGCGGGGTTGCGGGTGAATTGTTCCATCAGACGCTCTACGGCGGCACCGTCGGTGAGCGGGATATTGTCGCGGCGCAAGGCCTCAAGAACGAGGCGATGGCAATCCTCTTGAATGGGATCGAATGCCATGGGGCCTCCTTTGCTGCGGTTAGGGTTCAAATCTCTCTATATAAGGTTCTAGTTTACCCGCATGTTGCACACCGGGGGTGCCGCACTTGGACATGCACCTTTGCACCACGAAGACGGATGTCAGACGGATGTCGCACAAATGTCGGCACCTTGGACGACTGAGTGGTATCACGGTGCCGCAAACGGTCGATTTTTGGCGGCGAACGGGGCGCATTTTGGAGTGGCACAGTCCTGCCCGGGATATGTGGTCAACCTTGATAAAACGTTTGCCCAGCTTGGGAGTATGGATGCCGCACAAGGGTCTTCAGGGATAGAAAAAACGTTTCATCATTGTTGGCTTTAGGTGAATAACTGACCAACCAGAACGGTAAAATAGTGTTTGTCTGAGCGTTGAGACGTTTAGACATCGCGCATTGTCATCGCCGGCAACGCGCAAAACGGTCCTAACGGAGCCAATTGGGTGCTCCGTTATATACGCAAGTCTAAGAGGGGCTTGTTTAGGAGGCACAGTATGGGACGTTTTACCAATCCTCGCGATCTGTACTTTGGTGAGGGCGCTCGCCACGAGGTGAAGAACCTCAAGGGCAAGAAGGCCATCATCGTTTCTGGCGGCAGCTCTATGCGCCGCGGCGGGTTCCTGCAGGACGTTGAGGCCGACCTCAAAGAGGGCGGCTTCGAGGTCAAGCTGTTCGAGGGCGTCGAGTCCGATCCGTCCATCGAGACGGTCATGAAGGGCGCCGAGGCCATGCGCGAGTTCGAGCCCGACTGGATTATCGCCATCGGCGGCGGCTCTCCCATCGATGCCGCTAAGGCCATGTGGGTCTTCTACGAGTATCCCGAGGAGTCCTTCGATAATATCATCCAGCCGTTCAGCTTCCCTGAGCTGCGTCAGAAGGCTCACTTCTGCGCCATCTCCTCTACCTCCGGCACCGCTACCGAGGTCACTGCCTTCTCCGTCATTACCGACTACGCCAAGGGCATCAAGTACCCGCTGGCCGACTTCAACATCACCCCTGATGTCGCCATCGTCGACCCCGAGCTTACCTACACCATGCCCGCCAAGCTGTGCGCTCATACCGGCATGGACGCTCTGACCCACTGCATGGAGGCCTACGTTTCCACCTGCGCTTCCATGTTCACCGACGCCAACGCTCTGCACGGCATCCGCGAGATCGTCGAGTGGCTGCCCAAGTCCTATGCTGGCGACCATGAGGCCCGTCAGCACATGCACGAGGCTCAGTGCATCGCCGGTATCGCCTTCTCCTCGGGCCTGCTCGGCATCGTTCACTCCATGGCTCACAAGACCGGTGCTGCCTTCGAGAACGGCCACATCATCCACGGTGCTGCTAACGCCATGTACCTGGGCAAGGTCATCCAGTGGAACTCCAAGGATCCCCGTGCTGCCGAGCGTTACGCTTACGTGGCCAAGGAGATCCTGCACCTTCCCGGCGAGACCAACGAGGAGCTCATCGCTGCACTCGTCCAGAAGATTCGCGATCTCAACGACCAGCTCAACATTCCGCAGTCCATCAAGGATTACGCGAATGGTGGCGTGAAGGTCGACGCCGAGAACCCGCAGATGGTTTCCGAGGAGGAGTTCCTCGCCAAGCTGCCCGAGATCGCCGCGAACGCCGAGCAGGACGCCTGCACGCCCGAGAACCCGCGTGAGACCAAGGCTGCCGACTTCGAGAAGATCCTCAAGGCCTGCTACTACGACACCGATATCGATTTCTAATCGACTCTTGTTATCGTAACGAGGGGCTCCGCACGTATCTGTACGGAGCCCCTTTCTTTTTTAGAGAATGGGTTAGTTATGGCTGCAATTTTCAATAGCCCCAGCAAGTACATCCAGGGTCCGGACGAGCTCGCCAAGCTCGGCTCCTATGTCGAGCCGCTCGGCGCTAAGGCCCTCGTCATCGTGACGCCTTCGGGCAAGAAGCGCGTCGGTGCCAAGATCGAGGGCGGCTTTGCCGAGGCTAAGGCCGAGCTGCTGTTTGAGGACTTTAACGGCGAGTGCTCCAAGGGCGAGGTCGATCGCCTGGTTGCGCTCGCTCGCGACAACGGTTGCGACATCATCGTCGGCGTCGGTGGCGGCAAGATCCTCGACACCGCGAAGGCCGTCGCCTATTACCTGGAGTCTCCGGTTATCATTTGCCCCACCATTGCTTCGACCGATGCACCGTGCTCGGCACTTTCGGTGCTCTATACCGATGACGGCCAGTTCGACAAGTACCTCTTCCTTAAGGCGAACCCCAATATCGTCCTTATGGATACGACGGTTATCGCGGCGAGCCCGGTGCGCCTGACGGTTTCCGGTATGGGCGATGCGCTCGCAACCTATTTCGAGGCTCAGGCGACGCACGATGCCGACGGCGGCACCTGCGCCGGCGGCAAGGGCGGAATGGCCGGCCTGGCGCTCGCCAAGCTCTGCTACGAGACGCTTATGGCCGATGGCGTCAAGGCCAAGGTCGCGCTGGAGAAGGGCGCGCTGACGCCTGCCGTGGAGCACATCATCGAGGCCAATACGCTGCTCTCCGGCATTGGCTTTGAGAGTTCGGGCCTTGCTGCCGCTCATGCCATCCACAATGGTCTGACGATGCTGCCCGAGTGCCACAGCATGTATCACGGCGAGAAGGTCGCCTTCGGCACCATCGTCCAGCTGGTACTCGAGGATGCCCCGACCGAGAAGCTCGAGGAAGTCTTGGGCTTCTGCATTGAGCTGGGTCTGCCGGTCACGATGAAGGAACTTGGCGTTGCCGAGGTTACGCGCGAGAAGGCCATGATTGTTGCCGAGGCCGCGTGCGCGCCCGAGGACACCATGTGCAACATGCCGTTTGAGGTGACGCCCGAGATGGTCGCAAACGCCATCCTGGGTGCCGACGCACTGGGCCACTACTATCTCATGGATGAGTAAATCGAGCTAAGGAAGGGGCAAAGCCAGCAGATGGCTTTGCCCCTTTTTGCTATGGTGCAAAGGGGTCAGGTTACTTTGCACCAATCGTTGTTTGATGAAGGGCGGATTCTCGTATGGCGCTTCCTATGGTTTACGGCGGTCCCGGCCGGTATGTTCAGGGGCCGGGCGAGCTTTCGCGTCAGGGCAGGTATTTGTCATGGTTGGGCTGCGCTGCCTATGTCTTGTTTGACCAGGGCACCGAGGATCGGCTGTGCAGGCAGATTGTCGATGGATTTCTGGATGAAGATCTAAGCGAGCCGTTCTTTAAGATTTACAACGGTCCGTGTACGGAAGAGGCCGTTGTCGAAATGGCTAAGGAAGCCCAGGCTGAGTATTGCGACATGGTGGTGGGTATTGGCGGCGGCAAGATGCTCGATATCGCCAAGGCCGTTGCGTTTTATGCCGAGTTGCCGTTGTGCGTATGCCCCACGGCGGCTTCGATGGATGGTCCGTGCAGCGCGATTTCGGTGCTGTATCACGAGGATGGGTCGTTCGACCGCTACCTGATGCTCGAGAAGAATCCAGACCTGGTCGTGGTCGATACCAACGTGGTTGCGGCGGCCCCACTGCGTATGACGGTCGCTGGCATGGGCGACGCGCTGGCAACGTACTTCGAGGCACGTTCGTGCGCCGCGGCGCATGGCGCCAACGAGCACGGTGGCGCGCCGGGACACTTGGCCCTGGTCGCGGCACGTGCCTGCTACGACACGCTCATGGAGTGCGGCGTCGCTGCCAAGCGCGATCTCAAGAAGGGGCGTATATCGCCGGCGGTTGAGCGTCTGATCGAGTGCAATATTCTGCTCTCGGGCGTCGGCTTTGAGAGCGGTGGCTTGGCGTTGGCGCATGCCATCGCCAACGGGTTGACGATTCTGCCCGAGTGCAAGGCAATGCATGGCGAGGCCGTGGCATTTGGCCTGGTGGTGCAGCTGCGCCTGGAGCGTGCGCCCGAGCTTGATCAGGTGCTCGAGTTTTGCCAGCGCGTTGGTCTGCCGACGACGCTCGAGGAGCTGGGCCTTGGCGGGATTTCCGATGCCGACCTGCAGGGTGTTGCAAATGCGGTCTTTAGAAACGAGCGTAATATGGCCAACGAGCAGGCCAAGGTGACCAAACAGAAGCTCGTGCAGCTCATGTGCGAGGCATAGCTTGGCGCTTGATTGACCTTGTGCAATCGAGGCGGCGATAGGCATAGGCTATTTGCCGCAAAGATGCGCCGCGTGTAATTTGCCCGAGGCGTGGGCCGATGGCGTATCATTATCTCTTGCTTGTTTGCACTGCTCAGGGAGGGGCCGCGCATGGCGCAGGAACACGATCTGTTTGATGACATTATCGAGATCAGCAAGGGTTTCGACTTTCTTAAAAACCCGCTTGGCGGTGTGACCGATGCACTCGATCCGTCGGCGCCGCAGTGGAATCCTGCCGACTACAAGGAGCGTCCGCGCGGCAACACCATTCCATGCCTGACCTGCAAAAACGAAAAGAGCGGCTGCACCGCGTGCATGGACGTGTGCCCGGTCAACGCTATCGAGGTCGAGGAAGACGCCATCGAGATTCTCGACTCCTGTCGCAAGTGCGGCCTGTGTGCCGCTGCCTGTCCGACCGAGGCAATCATCTCGCCGCGTCTGGCGCCCAAAAACCTGTATGACGATATCGTCTCTGCTGCTACGAGCCACGAGACCGCCTACGTCACCTGTACGCGCGCCCTCAAGCGCATGCCGCGCGAAAACGAGGTCGTCGTTGCCTGCGTGGGCGATATTACGGCAGAGACTTGGTTTTCGGTGCTGGCCGACTATCCCAACGTGAGTGTGTACCTGCCGCTGGGTGTGTGCGATAAATGCCGCAACACCGGCGGTGAGGATATTCTGGGCGAGGCGATTGCGAAGGCCGAGGAGTGGTCCGGCACGGGTATGGGCCTGGAGGTCGACCCCAAGAGCCTCAAGTGCCATAAGCTTCGCGAGTACGAGCGCAAGGAGTACATGGAAAAGATCGCCCGCACCACGGGCCTGACGGTGACCAAGCTCAATCCGGCGACGGCGGCGCTGGCCTCGGTGACGCAAAAGCTCAAGGCCCATCGCCATCAGATTACCCAGCTGGAGCGCACGCTCAACACCATGTGCGGCACCACGACGACCAAGCGTCGCCGTTCGCTCACGCACGGGCGCCAACTGGTGCTCTCGACGTTGCAAAACCACCCCGAGCTTGCCCAGAACATGCAGGTGAGCACGCCGGAGTGCGATTTTGACAAGTGTACGTCGTGCGGCGAGTGCGTCAACGTGTGCCCCACGTTTGCCTGCGATTTGGTGGGAAGCGGTCGCTTTGCACTGGAGTCCACATATTGCCTAGGCTGCGGAGCCTGCGTCAAGGTGTGCCCCGAGCATGCGCTTAAGTTGGTTGAGCATGATGCATCCAACCTGGTCGTCGTCGATCCCGAGGCCGAGGAAAAGGCCGCCCAGAAGGCTAAGGCCCACGAAGAAGCCCAGAAGGTCAAGGCCGAAGCAAAGGAAAAGCTCAACAAGATGCTCGACCAGGTGGAAAAGCTCGCAGACTAGTCAGCGATTCCTATCTCTGCTTCATTCGTGCCGCTGCGGTGTCCGGATTCGCCCGGATGCTGCGGCGGCGCTATACTTATGCAGTTTGAAATACTTGTACCAAAAGGAGCTGTCGTGTCCCTTTCCATCGGTATCGTGGGCCTGCCCAACGTGGGCAAGTCGACGCTGTTCACCGCGCTTACCAAAAAGACCGGCCTTGCCGCCAACTACCCGTTTGCCACGATCGACCCCAACGTGGGTATCGTTGACGTGCCCGATAGCCGCCTGCAAAAGCTCGCCGACATTGTCAACCCGGGCCGCATTGTGCCGGCGACGGTCGAGTTCGTCGACATCGCAGGCCTGGTGAAGGGCGCCAACGAGGGCGAGGGCCTGGGCAACCAGTTCCTGGCCAACATCCGCGAGACCGATGCCATCTGCGAGGTCGTGCGCTACTTTAAGGACCCCAACGTCATGCGTGAGGTGGGCCGCACGGGCGAGTTCGTCGACCCCGCCGGTGACGCCGATACCATCATGACCGAGCTCATCCTGGCCGACATGGGCACGCTCGAAAAACAGCTGCCCAAGCTCGAGAAGGAGGCCAAGCGCGACAAGGAGCTCATGCCCAAGTTCGAGGTCGCCAAGCGTCTGCTTGCCTGGCTCAACGAGGGCAAGCGCGCCGCATCCATGGAGATGACCGACGAGGAGCGTGCTGCTGCCAAGGGCCTGTTCCTGCTCACTATGAAGCCCATCCTGTATGTTGCCAACGTGGACGAGGATATGCTCAACGACGATCTGGCGCCCATCGATGGCGTCAAGCCGTTGCCCATCTGCGCCAAGATCGAGGCCGAGCTTTCCGAGCTCGATCCCGAGGACGCTGCCGACTACCTGGAGAGCCTGGGCCTGGAACAGCCCGGCCTGGACGTGCTCGCTCAGGCTGCCTACAAGCTGCTCGGCCTGCAGTCGTTCTTTACGGCCGGCGAGATGGAGGTCAAGGCCTGGACGGTTCGCCAGGGCGCGACCGCTCCGCAGGCCGCCGGTGTCATCCACACCGACTTTGAGCGCGGCTTTATTAAGGCCGAGGTCATTGGCTACGACGACTACATCGAGCTCGGCGGCGAGCAGGGCGCCAAGGCCGCCGGCAAGCTGCGTATTGAGGGCAAGGACTATGTCATGGCCGATGGCGACGTCGTGCACTTCCGCTTTAACGTGTAAGGACGACGCACATGTTTAAATATGGCAAAAAAGCCGGCTACATGGGCATCGCGCTGCTGGTGCTTGCAGTGCTTCCGCTGGTGGTAGCGGCGTTTGTGATCCCCAACATTGGTCCCGAGGTGGCAACGAAGTTTAATGCTGCCGGCGAGGTGACGCGCTGGGGCAAGAGCTACGAGTTGCTGGCACTGCCGGTGCTCAACCTGCTGCTGGGCGTGGCGACGTACTTTACGGCGGGACGCCAGGCAAAGAACAACGGGGACTCCGCTGTGATGGCACGTCTTGCGTGCGAGCGCTACCTGCGTAACGGCTGCATCACGGGCGTGTTCCTCAACGTAATCAACGTCTACTTTATGTATTCGGCGATTACCGGAACGGGCTTTGGCTTTGGTTTCTAGCTTGTCCTTTTAGGCAACGAGCCTGCACGCATATTCAATGGCTGCTGCGAGGCCGCCGCTCGATCGTGGTTTAAAGACCATGTCGGCGGCGGCCTCGTTTTCGTATCCGGCGCCACGGAGGCAGAGCGCGATACCGGCTTCCAAGAGAAGGGGCAGGCCACGCTGGCTGGTTGCTATTACTACGGCCTGGTCAAGGGCGCAGCCATACGCCTGACATTGAGCGGCGAGCTCGCCTCTCGCCGGGTCGGGGAGCAGTGCGGTTGCAACACGGCTCGATAGCAGCGTAAAGGCTGTGCGTTCGTCCGGGGAAAGGCATTCGGCCTCAACGACGACAAGCTTGGGTTGCGCGCCGTCTGCGCAACGTGATTTCTGACGCATGCAAATCGAGCAAGCCGACATAGAAAACTCCTGTATATTCGGCAAAACGTAAACTATAGTTTACGTTTTTGTTTTGCCCCATTTCAAACTCGTCTGCATGAATGAGCATGCGAAACAGATTCTTGGCGAGCGAGTTGAGCGGACGCGCAAGGCCCTTGGTATCTCCAAGGTTGATTTTTGTGTGGCGACAGGAATCAGCCGACCCTACCTCGACCGAATCGAAGATGGGACGGCAAATTTCACGCTCAAGGTTCTATTTAAGATCGCACCCGCACTCGGCATGACGGTGTCAGAACTTCTCGAGGGTATCGAATAGGGCGTTCCCCCGCTGTATTTGACGCTCTTTGGGCGGGTCCCCCTGGTTGCGATGTGCAAAATCGCGAGTATTCAGCACCAGTTCGGCCGTAGATGGTAGCTCGAGCGGCTGGCTTTGCCTTTTTGACAGTAGTTAATCCACACGCTTAATAAAAATGTGGAATAAATATTTACTAGACGGCCTCTTCGCCCTAAAAGTTCGTCTAACAATCGGCCGATTCTATGTCTCCGGCGGAGAAATTGCAGAATACTCCGATTTTTGCACGGCCCGAGGGGGACCACCTGTTGTTTGAGGCTGCGATAAGTGGAACTGCCTTAGGGATTACGCCATCGGGATGCGGTCGTGGTTGACTTGGCTGTAGAACAGGCGCTGAATCTCGGCGGCATCGCGTGACTGGCCGAGTGCCCACATGGTCTTGGCCACGAGCGTCTCGGTGGTCATGTCGTCGCCGCGCAGAATGCCCGGATGATCGGCGTAAGCACGGCCGACCTCATAAACGCCCAGATCGAGGCCCTCTTCGGGGACCTGCGTGGTCATAACGACGGTGCGACCCGAATCGACCCAGCGGAAAATTGCCTCTTGGAACGACTCGCCCGACTCGCCAAACTCGGGGATACCGCCAATGCCAAAGGTCTCCAGAATCACGGCGTCGTAGCTATTGGCAAGGGCGTCGAGGATGCCCGGGTTTACGCCGGGCGTAAGCTTGAGTACAAATACGCGCGGGTCGATGCTGTCGTAGAAACGCACCGGGTTTTCGCCCTGATGCGTGCCGTGAAGCCCGTTGCGCACAATGCGGTCGTTGCGGATGTAGGCAATGGGCGGATAGTTGACGCTAATGAACGCGTTAAAGCTCATGGTGCGCTGTTTGCGGGCGCGCGTGCCGGCAATGGCAACGCCGCCAAACACGATCGAGACGTCGTGCGAGTGCTCGTCGAGCGCATAGAGCAGGCTCTGGTACAGGTTGAGCTTGGCGTCGGTAAAGGGATTGCCCATGGGCTTTTGCGAGCCGGTGAGCACGATGGGCTTGGGGCTGTCCTGAATCAGGTAGGAAAGCGCTGCTGCGGTGTAGCTCATGGTGTCGGTGCCGTGCAGGACTACGAAGCCGTCGTGGTCGGCATAACCCTCGACGATGACGTCGCGGATACGCATCCAGTCACTCGGGCGCATGTTGGTGCTGTCGATGTTCATGGGCTGCACGACGTCGAGCTCGCAGAGGCCCGAGATCTCGGGGACGCTCTGGGCGAGCTCCTCACCGGTCAGGGCGGGGGAGAGGCCGTTGCCGTCCTCGGTCGATGCGATGGTGCCGCCCGTGGCGATGAGAAGGATGCGCTTCATGCTGGTATTCCTATCGTATTTGCCGCCGCGAGGGCGGAGTCGTTCGGCAGTATTGTGGCACAGGGCGTCCAATGTTCAAACGTATTACATCATCTGTGACGTTTAGTAACATTTCAATCGCCACCAAAAAAGGCCCAGGTCGTGCGTTTGCCGTGCGCTGATGGCTGCGAGGGACGAGAAACCCCATATAAACGTGTACACTATGGGAGTTATTTTCGTTCATTCACGCGGGTGGGCACCGGCTCCCCGCCAACAAGAGGGGGAAACCATGGATCAAAAGGCTTCCGCAAAGGTCCTCGTACTCGACTTTGGTGCGCAGTACGGTCAGCTCATTGCCCGTCGCGTCCGCGACCTCAACGTGTATTCCGAGATCGTTCCTTGCGACATCTCGGCCGATGAGATTCGCGAGATGAACGCCTCTGCGCTCATCCTTTCCGGCGGCCCGGCCTCTGTGTATGCCGAGGACGCTCCGTCCATCGACCCCGCCATCTTTGACCTGGGCCTTCCCGTCCTGGGCTTCTGCTACGGCCATCAGATCACGGCCGTGACGCTCGGCGGCAAGGTCGGCCACTCCGAGGTGGGCGAGTATGGCCGCGCCACCATCACGCGCACGGCAGGCGCCAAGCTCTTTAACTCCACGCCCATGGAGCAGACCGTGTGGATGAGCCACCGCGATGCCGTCTCCGAGGTGCCCGAGGGCTTTACCGTTACCGCCAGCACCGACGTGTGCCCGGTTGCCGCCATGGAGTGCGTCGAGCGCAAGATCTTCACCACGCAGTTCCACCCCGAGGTCAAGCATTCCGAGTACGGTCAGCAGCTGCTGAGCAACTTCCTGTTTGAGATCTGTGGCCTGGAGCCCAACTGGAGCATGGACAACCTGGTCGAGACCATGACGGCCGAGTTCCGCGAGAAGGTCGGCGACGACCGCGTGATTCTGGCCCTGTCCGGTGGCGTCGACTCCTCCGTCGTGGCTGCGCTGGGCGCCCGCGCCGTGGGCAAGCAGATGACCTGCGTGTTCATCAACCACGGCCTGCTGCGCAAGGGCGAGCCCGAGCAGGTGGAGGAGGTCTTCACCAAGCAGTTTGACGTCGACTTTATCCACGTCCACGCCGAGGACCGCTACGCCGAGCTTCTGGCCGGCGTGACCGAGCCCGAAGAGAAGCGTCGCATCATCGGTACGCAGTTCTGGAAAGAGTTCTTCGCCGTGGCGCAGCAGCTCGAGACCGATGGCAAGCCGGTCAAGTACCTGGCTCAGGGTACCATCTACCCCGACATCATCGAGTCCGGCGCTCGCAAGACGGGCGGCAAGACGGCCACCATCAAGAGCCACCACAACCTGATCCCGTTCCCCGAGGGCGTGCACTTCGACCTCATTGAGCCGCTCGACCACTTCTTTAAGGACGAGGTCCGCGCGCTTGGTCTGGCGCTGGGCCTGCCGGGTCACATCGTGTTCCGCCAGCCTTTCCCGGGCCCGGGTCTGGCCATCCGCATTATCGGCGCGGTCGACAAGGAGAAGCTCGAGATCCTCAAGAACGCCGACGCTATCGTACGCGAGGAGCTCGACGCCTACAACCAGCGTCTGTTTGAGCAGACCGGCGAGCGCAACTCCGAGCACAGCTGCTGGCAGTATTTCGCGGTCCTGCCTGACATCAAGTCCGTCGGCGTTATGGGCGACGAGCGCACCTACCAGCGCCCGATCATCCTGCGTGCCGTCGAGTCCAGCGATGCCATGACCGCCGACTGGGCCAAGCTGCCCTACGACGTGCTGGCCCGCATCTCCGGCCGCATCGTTGCCGAGGTTCCCGGAGCCAACCGCGTGTGCTACGACATCACGTCCAAGCCGCCCGCGACCATCGAGTGGGAATAGTAAATAGCTCTTTGCGAGGGAGGTCGGATGCGGCCTCCCTCGTTTTTTATTTGCGTGCCATGGATGCTTGTGCATTGTGGTGTATGTGGTACATGCAAACCAGCCACGCAATCTCTCAAGCTGTTTAGCTGGGATTATTGTTTGCTGGTATTTTTTAAAGTGTTTTCAATTACCGAAGCAACGCCATCAATTTATTTCAATTAATGCTGACCGGCAGATCGCGTCCGCCCGCAAGAGGCCGCTCGGACTGGTACTCAAAATGTACTCACGACGTTTTGAGTATCGATTTGCTGGTACTCACAGACGGTAAAAACGACTGTCTACCTCGATATATTCGTTATCCCCAACGATTCGTCAACGAATACTGACTAGTGATTGAGTGATGCATGGCTCAAATTGGTATACGTAATTACGTAATTACGTATTCTGAAGTAAAATGATTTCGGTCAATTAAGGAACGTAGAACAGGTCAATTCGGAGGGGCGATCATGGAGGAAGATCAGGCTGTTCATGCCGAAAGGGAGCTAGATAAGTTCACGCTCTCGATAACCCGCGAGGATAAGCGGGCTCTTAAGTCCTATGCCGCGCGCCAGGATAAGACGGTGGCTAAAGTCCTGCGCGAATGGATTGACGAGAAGTGCAAGGGGGAGAAGTGATGTCTCAGACGGCGCAAGCGGTCGTTCAGAACCTTGTTGATCGCGCTGTCAAGCTGGGCGATCGTCAGCTCGCTGCCGACATCCGCGCCTTTGCTGCGCAGCGCCAGTTTGGGCTTGTATTTGAACACAACCGTCCAGAGCGACTTCGCCTTTATGGCAAACCTATCATGGAGGGCGATGTCGTACAGGTGCTTCCCGAGCGTGGTAAAAAAGAGGACTCTAGCTCCCAACTGCTATGGTTGGTAAATACCGTTCGGGGGGGGGTTGCTGATCTAAAGCCATATCAATCGCCCTCGTATGACGAAAACGAATGTGAGCCCCGCTCCGTTGCTGTCGACGATGTCGTGCCTGTTGCTGAATATGACCAGCCGATTTATGCTGGCCTCAAAGAGACTGGGCGTGTCGAGCGCGCTGGCGATAAGCCCTATCAAGTAGTCATTAACGGCGAAAACTACCATGCTCTTGAAACCTTGGCCTTTGCCTATGCAGGCAAAGTGGACTGCATATATATTGACCCACCCTATAACACTGGCGCCCGCGACTGGAAATACAACAACGATTACGTCGACGGCTCCGACGCCTATCGCCACTCCAAGTGGCTTGCCTTCATGGAGCGCCGCCTCAAGCTCGCCAAGCAGCTGCTCAACCCCAACGATTCCGTACTCATCGTGACGATCGACGAGAAGGAGTACGCAAGGCTTGAGCTTCTTTTAGAGAGCGTTTTTCCCAACGCGACCGGTATCCAGACGGTTTCAATCACCATAAACAAGAACGGGGTTGCCCGCGGCAACCAGTTCAAGAGAGCTGACGAGTACGCTGTCTTTTGCTTTTTTGGCACCGCCGCGCCGTGCCAAGTGGACCGCAGACTCTATTCCGTTGAGTTCGGAGAACTTGAGGGAAAAGTGGCTGCTGAGAGGCGGTTCCAATTCGGCGCGAAGCGATCGGCCTAACCTCTTTTATCCAATCTACATCAACGAGAGAAGCCGAACCATAGAGGCGATTGGCGATAGCATTCCTCGTGAAATGGATTATCACGCGGTGC
>UQXT01000024.1 GCA_900545075.1 uncultured Collinsella sp.
GCGCCTCATGTCGATTGGGCTCGCAACTGAAGGTTGCTAGGAATTCGCGCTTGGTTCGGATAGAGTTTTGCCAACAGAATCGAGAGAGGAGCTTTCGATGGATTTCGCAACAAAACTGATTGAGCTGCGTAAACGCAAGGGCCTGACGCAGGAAGGGCTTGCGGCGAAGCTGTACGTGACGCGGCAGGCGGTGTCGCGCTGGGAACGCGGCGAGGTTGTGCCGGGCATCGACATGATGAAGCTCATCGCCGCCGTGACCGGCGAGCCGCTGCTTCATCTGCTCGAAATGCCCGAGCACTATTGCCAGAGCTGCGGCATGATACTCACGCCCGACAACTGCGGCACCGACGCTGCGGGCACCGCGACCGATTATTACTGCAAGTGGTGCTACGACCACGGCAAGTACACCTACGACACCACGATGGAGGCAATGATCGAGGACTGTGCCCCGCGGCTGGCACAAAACACCGGCATGTCGCTCGACGAAGCCGTCTCGCTCATGGGCGCCGTCCTGCCGCAACTGGAGCGCTGGCGCGCCGTGCAAGAAAACGAGGAGCGCTACGGTGCCGAGGCGCGGGCGCGCTATGGCGATGAGGCTATCGATGCAGCAAACGAAGCGCTGCTGGACATGGACCCCGAGACATGGAACGACATGAAGGAACTTGAACGCGCTATTCTGGGCCAGCTCTCGATTGCCATAGGCATTGGCGACCCAGAGAGCAACGAGGCTCGTAAGCTTGTCGCGATGCATCGTCGATGGATTGGCCTTAATTGGGGACACGAGCCCCAGAACGAAGCGTATCTGGGCCTCGCCCACGGCTATCTTGCCGACCAGCGCTTTGTTGACTACTACGACAAGCCCTGCGGCACCGGAGCCACGGCGTTTTTGGTCCAGGCCATCGAGTCGTCGTTGACGCGCGCATAGACCGCGGCGGCTTTGGGTATTTCAATCAAAACCGCAACCGATTGGAGACCTATGGCTACTAATCATGAGCTCGCGCTATTCGTTATGACCGGCTGCCCGTATTGCATAAAGGTCAAGCACTTTTTGGCCGATAACGGCGTGACCATTCCTGAACGCAATATCTCGACCGATTCCGATGCCGAGCAGACGCTTATCGCCGTCGGCGGAAAACGCCAGGTTCCCTGCCTGTTCATTGACGGCAAGCCACTCTACGAGTCGAGCGACATCATCGCGTGGGTACAGAAGAACCTGCTCTAGTACGCGCATCCCGTCCGTCCCATAGTCATTGGGGACGCTCTTAAATGACCAGTCGTTAAAGAACGTCCCCGATGACTAGCTAGTCGTTAAAGAACGTCCCCAACGGCTAACTAGCCGTGGAAGCGGGCTATGGGCGCAAGCGGCTGTTCGCGAAAGACACGATCGACGGCGGCGCGGTATTCGTCGACCTTTTTAGTCTTGCGCACGAGCTTGTGAACGGTAGCGGGGTCGGCGAAGGCGCATTTGGCGTAGAACCACCACTCCTTCATGCGAAAGACCGCGTTACCGCCAATCTCTTCTGCATATGCCGCAAACAGCGTGTCATGGAAACGATGCAGTTCGGCTGCCGTGGCAGCAGGGCCGCCCTTGACCATGCGAGCCAGCGCGGGGTTCGCAAGCAAGCCACGCCCCAGCATCACATGGCGTGTGCCGGGATAGGCCTCCACCAGCGCATCCATATCCTCAAGATCAAAAATATCGCCGTTATAGGCAACCGGGAACGGCGCACGCTCCAGCGTCTCGCCATAGAACTCCTTGCGCGGCGAGCCCGTATAGCGGTCCTTTTGCACACGCGGATGCACGATTAGCTCTGCCAGCGGCATGCGGCAATACAGATCGAGCACACGCTCATACTCGTCGTCGTCCTCGAGCCCCAGCCTAGTTTTGACCGATACCGGCAACGGCGACCGCTCGCACACATCGCTCAAGAACACCTCGAGCTCGTCCAAGTTGCGCAAGAAGCCCGATCCTTTACCCTTGGCAACAACCGTACCCGAGGGGCAGCCAAGGTTGAGATTGACCTCACGGTATCCCATGTCGGCGAGCACCTGTGCCGCCCACACAAACTCGTCCGCGTTCTTGGACATGAGCTGGGGCACTACGTTGAGCCCATGGTTATTGGCAGGATCGATCTCCTTAAACGCCTTGCCGCCAAAGCGGTTTCCCACCCGCGGTGGCGGCAAAAACGGCGTGTAATAGCAATCGAGTGCACCGAAGCACTCCGCATGCACGCGACGGAACACATGCCCGGTAATCCCCTCCATGGGGGCCAACGATAGAATCATCAACATCTACTCTCAGATCAACGAACGTGACAAAGGAATCGCCCCTTTGTCACATGCATTATGCCTTGTCCTTGAGGCGGCCCACAAGGCGGAGGCGGTTACTTGACGCCAACCAGCCAACCAGTCGTCGCTGTGCAACGAAGGTGAATGGCGCCCACGATCAAGCGATCACCAACAGCACGCTGTTGACCGCCATGTCTGAACAACAGGCACCCTCCACTCATCTATACTCAAGAGCGTGTGCACATCGCCCCCGAAAAACGATGAGAGTCGAGGCCCCATGCAGCAGCTCACCGAACAAGAAAAGAAACGCATCCAGCGGTACTGCACATACCCCAAGATCGCAGCGACCGCACTCGTCATGTCGTTCGTGGCATGCCTGTTGATGTTGCCGCTCCAAATGATTAACGATATCGCGTTCCACCAAAAAGAATTCCAACCCGCGGGCATATATACCGCCATCGCACTCACCGTTATCGAACTCGCCATCTTTTGCTATTGCGCTCTTGCGCCGCGCTTTGGAATGCAGGGCAAACAGTGGAAGGAGCTGCAGAGCAGGCTTGCGGTAGCCCAGACCAACAAGGACCGTTCCGCGGAGGTCGCCGGCGTGCTTGCCACGCAAGCTGCCGGCCGCCTGCTCAAGAACAGCGATAACGATCTCGCGCGCAACCTGGGCGGTGCCGCCGAGGTCGCCGGCGCCGTAGGGGCAGTCGCCACGGCGGCAGACGTGCTAGCCGAAACATCGAGCAATGCCGAGGCCATGGCAAACGCATACGGCGTGACGATTCCAAGCGTCAAGAAGCAGATCATAGCTCTCGCGGTGGTGCCCGCCATTGTGCTGCTTGGCGTCTACATCCCGCAGTTTGTCCAGGGAAATAACGCGCTTCAGGTAAGAAAGGCTTCAGCCGCCGAGCAGCTCGCCATCGCGCAAGATGCCTTGGAGCCCGTGTGCGAACGCGTCGCAGCAGACGACCCATACGAGTCGTATCACGACTACGGCTACCGCATAATCGGCTATCTACGCGATAATGACCTCGGCGCTCAAGCAGCCTATATCTACCTTTCTTTTGATGTAGACGGCACGCTCACGGACGTCGATTACGTCAGTCAGATCGACCCCGAGGCAAGCCTTGCAGACAACCTCGCCCGCGCCGAGCAGGATATCGCGACGCTCTGTGCCCCGCTCAATGGGCTGGACGTTTCCGTTGCCACACCGGGCCTCCTCACGCCGTGCAGCCTGTCGGATGAATTTAAGCAGGCATTTTTAGCCGGCTCCCTATATGAAGAAATCAGCATCAAGACGGAGGGCGAATCCATCAGGTCGTACTACGCCTTTGACACCGAGCCCAAAGAAGAGTTCGACGAATACACCCATCCGGAAATTAGGCTCATGCTCTCTGCAAAGAAGAACTAAAGGCTTACGCTCTAATTGCCGCTCGCGAACATCGTCTATATCTCGAGGTCTAATACTTTTCCAAGAAGTGAACGACCGTTTTTTGACCCCCGAAACATCGACATTTTCTGGCGCCAAAACCGTAGGATTTGACTGGCAAAACCGCAGGAAACCGCCTTCAATAAGTGTTAGCGCTTCGGGGGTCCATTTTGACTCGCTCACTTCTCGGAAAAGTATTAGACCCCGATTTCGCAAGGGTCTCAATGTGACAAAGGAACAACCCTTTTGTCGCATTATTCGGAGCGCAGGGCTTCCACGGGATCCTTTTTGGATGCGCTACGGGCCGGCAGCAGGCCAGCGACAACCGTCAGCAGCACCGAAATTGCAATGAGCACCAGCGCATCCTGCACGGGCAGGCTCATCAGATTGGGTACCTGTTTGGCAGTAAGCGCCCAGGCATTAACCGGAAAGCTCACGGCCACCACGACGACAACAGCAAAGACGCCGGCAATGAGGCCCTCGATAAAGGTCTCGGCATTGAATACGTTAGCCACGTTACGCTTCGACGCGCCGATCGCACGCAGGATGCCAATCTCCTTTTTGCGTTCCAGCACGCTGATGTAGGTGATGATGCCGATCATGATGGAGCTCACCACCAGGCTGATACTCACGAACGCGATGAGCACCAAGCTGATGGTGTTCACGATGTCGGTCACCGAGCCCATGATGATGCCCATGTAGTCGGTGTATGAGATGGCTTGTTCGTCGTGGCCGGCGGCTTTGACCTGCTTGTTATACGCGTCGATGTGATCGAGCACGCGCTCCTTGGCCTCAAAGTCGCGCGGGAAAATCTTGACCGAGATGGGGTCTGCCTCGTCCGCATAGCCCAACGTGGTCAGATTGTTGTCGTAGGTGAGCTTCGACGCCTTCGCATAGCTCATCATGAGCGAACTCAGGTCCTCGGCGTCCATGTTGAAGTGGATGGCATGAGCAAAGGCACTCGCATCCACGCGCATAGCGCTCGCCAGGTTAGCAAAACTCGAAGACATCTGCGTCGCCATCTGGTCCATAAGCCCTGCCGCGCCCGCCTTGAGCTGGGATGATACCGTCGACGCTATTTGCTCGCTGATTGCCTTCATCACCTGATCCATAGCCTGCTGCAGATACGGAGCCAGCTGCTTTTGCACATAGTCGCTCATCGCCTGCTGCAGACGCTCGGCCAGGGCATCGCCGCCGAGCGCTTTGAGCTGGGCCAGGATTTGCTGAGCTGTGTCATCATTCTCAAGATACGTCGAGAATGCGGCAGAGAGCTTTGACGCGTCCTTAAGATCTTCGGGCGACAGCGCCTTAAACTGATCAGACTGCAAAAAGCCCTCAAACAGCTGGTTGGCTAGTGTTCCCACCTGCTGCATTTGCTCGGGCGTGAGTTCCAGACCGTCAAAGATACCCGAGAAATCTGGGGTTGGCGCTTTTGCCATGATGTCGTTGAAGTCGATGTCCTTGCCAACGCCCGAAAGGTCAATGTCCAGCTCGGACAAGTCAAGGCCCGACAGGTCCATACCGCCGGCCGCACCCGAAAGTGCAGACGTATCGAACGAGAACGCGCTCTTGAGCGCCGCCTCGTCCACACTGAACATGCTGCCCAGATCCACGCCTTGCTTGGCCTCGCCTTGCAGTTCGTCGAAGGTTTTGCCCGTAAAGACATCCGTCTCGGGGTGGTCGAGTTGCTCCTGCACAATCTGCGAATCGGCGGCGCGCTCCATAAGCTGGCGAGTCAGCGCATGCGTATAGGCAATGCCCGGAGACAACGCACTCGCATTGGCCGTCTCGTTAGGTCGCACCACGCCCACAATGCGCACGTCAATACCGTCGGCAACCTTGGCAGCCATAAAGTCGGCGTCGTCAGACATGTCGGTCCACATGCCGGTCTCTTCGTTTTTGCGATAGGCATCGGCCGGCGACAGCACCTTAAACGTCGTGGACAACGCATCATCGTAGGTAAAGTCGGCGCCGGTCTCGGGCGTCTCGATCTTACCGTCGGCCGTCATGGCACTGTTTACCAGATCGTTGAGCTCATCGATATCCAGCGCACCGATGCTGTAGAGCGTATAGTCGCCCACCGTACCGCGGCTCGAAAGCACCATTACGGCTTCGTTGGCAGACGTGGGCCAATGACCGGCGACGACATCGTACTGGCTGTCGAGCAGGCTCTGGTCGTCAATCATCTCGTTGAATACCGAGGTTCCCATGGATTCCATGCTCACCGTTGCCGCCGAGCTCGCGCCTCCGCTCATGGCCTCGGTCATGGCGTTGGGAACAAGCCGAACGGGTTTCTCGTCACCCTTACCCGCACGATAGACAACCGGCGTCACACCGTAGCCGTACTGGATGGCGTTGACCTCTTTGTCGATGCCGTCGCCGCCGTCGTCAAGCCATGCCTTAAAGCTCGTCATGTCGTTGGACTTAACGCTCGCAAACATATCCTTTACGGCCGTGACCACAGGAATCTTATCGGTTCCCTGAGCCTTGCCGCCGGCACTGTCGTCGGACGAATCCACGTTTTCAGACGAGTCATCATCCGCAGCCCCCTGTCCGCCCATCATGGATGACAGGTCGTAGTCCTGCTTGGAGATCGTAAGCGGGTAACTCGAGAGCGTATCCTCCTCGACCTTTTTGATGTAGCCGTTTACGCCATTGGACAGCGCCAGAATCGCCGCGATACCGATAATGCCAATCGAGCCCGCAAAGGCAGTCATGGCCGTACGGCCCTTCTTGGTCATGAGGTTTCGGGCAGAAAGCCCCAGCGCCGTCACAAAGCTCATCGAGGTTTTGCGCGTAGGCTTGGCTTCGCGGCGCGTGGCGTCAGCGACATCGAAAGGATCGGAATCGTCGGTGATCTTGCCGTCCGCCAGGTTAACGATGCGCGTGGCGTATTGGTACGCCAGCTCGGGATTGTGCGTGACCATAATAACCAGACGGTCACGCGCCACATCCTTGAGCAGATCCATGACCTGCACGGATGTCGTTGAGTCCAGGGCGCCGGTCGGCTCGTCTGCCAGCACAATCTCGGGATCGTTGATCAGCGCACGGGCGATGGCCACACGCTGCATCTGCCCACCCGAAAGTTGGCTCGGGCGCTTGTTAACATGCTCGCCCAGGCCGACTTTCTCCAACGCCTCGCGCGCACGCTGGCGGCGCTCGGCATGCCCCACGCCCGTGAGCGTGAGCGCCAGCTCCACGTTTTCCAAAATAGTCTGATGCGGAATGAGGTTATAGCTTTGGAACACAAAGCCGATGCGGTTGTTGCGATAGGCATCCCAATCGCGATCGTGAAAGTCCTTGGTCGAGATGCCGTCAATCAGCAGGTCGCCAGAATCGAAATGATCGAGTCCGCCGATAACGTTGAGCATCGTGGTTTTACCCGAGCCCGAAGGTCCCAGAATGGCCACGAACTCGTTATCGCGAAAAGCCAGGCGCACGCTGTCGAGCGCCACCTGCGTAAACGACTGCGTAACGTACCTTTTGCAAATACCTTTGAGCTCCAGCATGGACGGCAACCTCTCCTGCGCAGGCACCCTGCCCGCTCTCCTCCGCCGTTCGTATTCGACGCGTTTGTCCTACTCTATCCCCAATTTTTGCCGGCGCCAGTGAGGAATGTAGGGAACCGCATCAAAAAACGAACGGGACGGTGCCCAAAAGAAGAGGTCCCGAGCGGGACCTCTATATGGTGGAGTTTATCTTGAAAGGTAGCGGACTACTTCGCACAGCGGCCCACGATCCTCGCTATGCTTTACGCGTTTTTTACTGCTCGCTATTCGCAATCGCCTGGTCGATAAGCTTGTTGAGTGCATCGCGCTGTTCGGCAGAAGTGATGCCGCCAACGATCGGGTCTCCTACGATATTGCCCTTTTGGTCGATCACATAAGTGGTCGGGAACGAGAACAAATCTGACGTAAACTTACCGGCCTCGCTATCCGACTTGAACCAGATGTTCTTATATGTCACGCCCTTCTTGCTCAGCACGTCCTTGGCATCTGCAATCTCGCCCTTGTTGCCATCGAGCGTAAAGGAATTGACGCCCACGACCTGGCCGCCCTTCTCGGCGAGCTCCTTATTCAAATTCTCAAGATCACCCAGCTCGCCCACGCACGGCTTGCAAGTAGTGAACCAGAAGTTCATGACGGTGACCTTGTTCTTAGAGAACAGCTCGTCGCTGCTCACGTCGTTGCCATCCAGGTCCTTGCCCGTAAAGCTGGGGAACTTCGTCGCCTCGCTCGAAGCATTGGCACCAGCCGTCATGCCAGCGGTCGAAGCGTCGACGCTCTCGCCTGCACTCGGCGTGCTTCCACAGCCGGGGAACTCCTTCTCCAGGCTCTCGAGCTTGTCCTCGATCTCCTTGATCTGCTGCGCACCAGCCTTGAGTGTCTTAAGCTCATCCGCCGTGAACTCATCCTTGGCGCCGTCGATGGTCTTGAGCAGAAAATCGCCGTAATTGCTGCCATCCTCAATCATTGCCGAGTCTTTATTTGCCGCATTGAATACCTTTTCCCACAGCGCGTTATCACTCGAAAAGATCTCGTTCTCCTTCTGCATGAGCTTCGCATACAGCTCGGCGGCCTCGTCGGCATTGGCCGGCTTCTGCGCAGTGAGTTCTGCGATCTTAGGGTCGGAGCTCGCAGATTCGCTCGCATTGCCACCGGGCGCCGAACATGCCACAAGGCACAAGGCCAATACCGGCACCATAAACAGGGCCGCAATCTTAGAAAGCTTCATGGTCATTCCTCCGTTTTGTCGAAGCTTGTTTACTTTTTATCGGCGGTCAAGGGGAGCTTTTCCGCCGACACATCCAGGCCATAGCGATAGCTGATGGCATCGACAGGACAGGCCCCGATGCACTTTCCGCACCGGATACATTCGGCATGATTGGGCGCGCGGACCACATCAACGTCCATCTGACAAACCTTTGAGCACTTGCCGCACGAGACGCATTTGCATGCATCGACCCGGATCCCCAGTAGGGACACCCTATTCATGAGCGCATAGAATGCGCCGAGTGGACAAATCCATTTGCAGAAGGGGCGGTAGAACAAAACGCTCAGCACTACCACGGCAATGAGAACGGCAAGTTTCCAAGTAAAGAGATGTCCCAACGTAGATCGAATGCCGGCATTGGCGATGGCCAGCGGAATGGCGCCCTCGAGCACGCCCTGCGGACAGATGTACTTACAAAAGAACGGGTCGCCCATGCCCACGTCGTTAACCACCAAGACGGGCAGCAGCACCACGGCAAACAGCAGCACGACGTACTTGATGTACGTGAGCGGCTTGAGCTTTTTCGTGGAGAACTTTTTGCCGGGAATCTTATGAAGCAGCTCCTGCAGCCAGCCAAACGGGCACAAAAACCCGCATACAAAGCGACCCAGCAGCACGCCGAGCAAAATGAGCGTACCGGTAACATAGTAAGAAAAGTTGAACTTGGATGAACCTACCACCGACTGGAACGACCCGATGGGGCACGCACCCGATGCCGCGGGGCACGAATAGCAATTAAGTCCAGGTACGCAGACTGTTTTTCCCGCGCCCTGATAGATACCGCCTTTGGCAAAGTTTGACAGGTGAATATTGGTGACCAGCGTCGCCGCCGCCTGAATGAATCCGCGAAATCGGGCCAAAACATGCGACGCAGTGTTTTCTCTTTTATCCAATTCCGATACACTCCAAGCACAGCCTAATCGCTTTGGCCAGCACGGCATCCGCCTCGCCACGCATAACACCAAAGCACACCATGGCAATTCCGACGATCAACAAAGCGACCTGTACCATGGGTTTTACCGCTTTGAACAACTCGACCACTCCTTTCGTTACGCGACCATTGGACCATATCGACTATAAAATCCGTGTTAAGCGCGATTTGAAATGTGCAAGGAGACTGTTATGCGTATTTTGATCGTCGAGGACGAGCAGGCGCTGTGTGATGCAATCGCGCGCAGCTTGCGAAACCTGGCATACAGCGTCGACTGCTGTCACGACGGACAGGAGGCGCTCGACCTACTGGACGTTGATGCCTTTGACCTCGTGGTACTCGACCTCAACCTTCCCCGTATCGACGGCATGACCGTGCTCAGGGAACTTAGGAAAACCGACTGCGAGACCAAAGTGCTGATTCTGTCCGCACGTGGCGAAGTATCCGATAAAGTCGCCGGACTCGATGCCGGCGCCAACGATTACCTCACCAAGCCGTTTCATCTGGACGAGCTTGCGGCAAGGATCCGCAGCCTTACCCTCAGACGCTTTACACAAAGCGACATAGTTTTAACCTGCGGAAAGCTCCGCTTTGACGCCAAGGCGCGCATCGCCTCCGTGGACAGCGAGGCTTTATCTCTTACGCGCAAGGAAACGGGAATCTTGGAATACCTGATGCTTAATCAGGGGCGTCCGGTAAGCCAAGAGGAGCTTATCGAGCACGTTTGGGATAGCAGCGTGAACAGCTTTAGCAACGCAATCCGCGTTCACATCTCGTCACTCCGCAAAAAGCTACGCATCGCTTTGGGATACGACCCGATTCGCAATCGAATTGGAGAGGGCTACGTTATGGAGGATAGCGAATGAAAAGGCTTTCCCTGCAATGGCGCATAACGATTATGACGGCGCTGCTCACGTGTGCGGCATGCGTGCTGACGAACTGCCTGGTCGGCTATACGGGCATGCGCTACATGGATGCCATCGGCAGTAACATCTCGGCCTTTAACGCAACCGGCGAAGATTCGCCCCAGGCGTTCGACCCGACGAAAGCGGTCCCCGATGACAAGGTCACGATCGTCGTAAACGACGCACAGGAGTCTTTTGGCACGACAACCTGGTACATCACGGCTGGAGTCACACTCCTTGGCGGCGCGCTAGCATACTTTGCGAGCGGCCGTGCACTCAAACCGCTACGGGCTTTTGCAGCCCAGGTTGAGCGTGTGCAGCCTGACAACCTAAGCGAAATCAGACTCAGTGAAGATGTGCCAACCGAGCTACAGAGATGCAGCGCCTCTTTCAACGACATGATCGCCCGTCTTGGCGAAGGGTTCTCTGCGCAGCGTCAGTTTACCGGCAACGCCGCACACGAGCTGCGCACCCCGCTCGCCCTTATGCAGGCACAGATTGAACTATTCATCTCCGAACACTCCGGTTTGCAACCCGAAACAGCCGAGCTGCTCGACCTGCTACAAGAACAAACCGAGCGCATGTCTCGAATGACCAAGGTATTGCTCGAGATGAGTGAGCTCCGCAGCGTTCCTTGCGAAGACGATGTTGAACTTGGCCCCTTGTCCGAAGAGGTCCTCACCGACCTTGCGCCACTTGCCGATAATAAGGGCATAGCCCTCAATTGTGCTGGAGACGCTTTAGTAATCGGGAACGATGCGCTCCTCTATCGGCTGGTGTTTAACTTGACCGAAAACGCCATCCGTTACAGCCGCCCCGGCTCGACTGTCAACGTCTCCATCTGCGACAACGACAGCCACGTGTTCCTGCGAGTCGAGGACCAGGGCCCGGGAATACCCAAACAGTACCGTGAGAGCATCTTCCAACCGTTCTTTCGCCTGGATAAATCCCGCAGCAGGGCATACGGCGGCGCAGGACTCGGGTTAGCGCTTGTTTGGGAGATCGCAGCGCTTCACGGTGGCACGGTAGAGGTCGAAACAAGTTCCGAGAACGGAACCACCATGCTCGTAAGCCTTCCAAAACGATCTGCAGCGTTAACCGAACAGTAAAACTAGAACGAGGCCCAGTGGGTCCCGCCCTTACAAAACCCGAAGGCTTTCCATGTGTCTGTACTATGAGCCGTTGGGGAACCAGATGTCAACCAGCATGCCGAGCTCAGTCACCTCATCCTAGGGAAAGGAGCAAAGGGGCGTCACTGCTTTTGACGGTGCTCTTAGCTACAGTAGACCTTCCACGAAAGGTTTGAGCTTGTCGAGCATCGCGTCGCTTCTGATGACTGTACCTAAATCGAGGTGCTCACTCTTCTCCTTCGTAATCGTCTGAGTGATTACGCCCATGAACAGCAGCCTGGAGCCGATGGCAATTCCGTCGGTCGTGGGATAGCTGCCCTGGTTGAGGATGAAGGCGGGACTGCCGCTGGAGCCCTCGAATACAGATGCGTCAACGAGGAACTCGCGCTTACCCTTGTAGTCGTTCCAAGCGGGCGTGGAAGTCCAGCCTTGCCTGATGAGGGGGGTCTTGTTGTAGTCGTCATAGAGCCCGCTGGGGTATCCGATAAAGGTGATTTGCTCGAGCGCCGCCAAATTGTCCAGCACACTCTTCTTCGGGATGAGTCCAGAGTCGATGGATCGGTAGAAGGGCCTCTTCCCGTTTTCTTCAAGCATGCTGAGAACAGGGGCCACCGGCATCGCAACCAAGTCGAGCTCTCCGAGCTTCTTCCCCTCGATGAATGACTTGTCGAAGTTCACGCTGATGGTCTCGCGTGACGGGGCGTCACCTTCGGCTAGATTGATGACGAAGCGACCCTGAATCACATCCTTGAGGACATGGTGGTTGGTAATGAGCAGGGGCACTTTTCGCCCGTCTTCAAGGTCATAGGAAAAGAAGAATCCTGTACCCGAGACGCCCGTGCCTTCGGTAGTAATGCCCACGATGGGGACCGTGGTAAAGAGCAGCTGCGTGCTCGTATCATTAATGTTCATCGGTCTTGGTCTCCTTGTCATCGGGATCCGCCAGGTGTTCTAGGACGCGCTCGGCCAGATCAGATTTGCCCTGCTTCTCTTCTTTTCGGATAAAGATAAAAGCGACAAAGAGTCCTACTGCGCCACACGGTGCTACGCAGAGCATCAAGATACCGGGCAAAGATGCGAGATTGACAGATGACGACAAACCCCCGAGAAACCAGCCCAGGAACGTTGTCGCAAGACCTAAAAGGATGTCAGGTTTGTAGGAAGGGCGCTCCTGCTTGGCCTGAAGGAGCATCTCCCTTGCTTTTCTCAGGTCGCTGTCGCGCTGTCCGACGTATGATTCCTGCAGGTATTCATTGGGGATGCGAACCTCGTGGTCCTGGCGCACGGCGACGTGCTCCCGGTCATTTATGAGGTGGATGCCGTTACTTGCCTCTCCAACGCTAGCATTGTCGCCCATGTGCTCGAATACGCTGTCGAGGTCAGCCCACCTGACTCTATGGGCAAGCGCCTGGTCTTGTGGTGGGTTCTCTTGACCTTTCTCCACCAGATCTCCTTAGAACAAGGTCCTAGCGTCTTGCGGAAGTTTATGGTCACAGCAGAGACACCATGGTTCAACCAATATATCGATGGATAGATTATACCGTGCGGCTGATATGGCGACCAAGGGATGCTGCCGGCACGGCTGTGGGGTGCTAGTGACTTGCAGATTGCTGGCGACAGGCTACTAATAGCGGCATGGCTTTGCTGTTGGCTCACTCCGCCGCCCGCCTCACGGCGCCGGGGGTTTCTCGGCGCAGTGAGGCGGCATCGGTTGTTCTAGCTGTTCTGTGCCAATAGGTTGTTTACACCCGGGTAGTGACAAATAGGGAGGGCTCCCACATGCTGTGAGTTGTCTAGACGAACAGCAGAGGAGCCCTCCCATGGAGCAACATCCTAACGCAAGGCTCACCCCGAGGGGGCGCGAGACGCTCGTCTCGCGCATAGAGTCCGGCCTCGGCGTCGCCGAGACCGCGCGTCAGATGGGCGTCAGCCGCCAGACGGCGAGCAAGTGGCTGCGCCGCAGCAGGTCCGGAGAGCCCATGTCCGACCGCAGTAGCCGCCCGCGCAGGCTCGCGAGGTCCACGCCGCGCGAGATCGAGAACCGGGTCCGCGAGGCGCGCTCGTCACTGCCGCTCGCCCCGCCCGGGCTGGCGCCGGGCGCGCTATGCTTAGGGAGCGGTGGGCGCCTCCGGAGCAGCAGGGGACTCGGACGCGGTGATGCCGGAGGTGTCGATCTCGCCCAGATTGGCGAGCTGGCTGATGAACGGGATACTCTCGTGTTCGTCCACCTCGACGCCGCCGAGCACGATGGTGCTGCAGCGCGTGTCGACTTGGGTTGTGAACACGGCCGGGTCGAAACCCGAAGCGATAAAGCCAATGCCCGCGAGGACAACACCCGCGGCAACGAGCCCGCCCGCCACGGCGAGGTAGATCTTCTTCGCACTGGTCATGGTACTCACTCCTTTCTACGCCGCGAGATGCGCGGCAGCGCCGCCCTTCTCGCCCTTACCCTTCCAGAAGGGCGAGGCGGCCTTCCTCGCCCAGAGCGCCGAGAGGCGCGCAATTTGTTTTGAGGCGGCCCAAGCGCCAGCACCAACGAAGAGCGCCACGCCGACGAGGCCGAGCCCCACGCCCGCCGAGGCGAGGGCGTACGGGAAGTGGCCGATGATGACGCCGCTTACGGCAAGCAGGAGCCCAACTACGCCCACGCCCCCGAGTGCCACCGCGACGATCCACACGCAGAGCGCCAGCACCCAGATGCAGATATAGACCGTGACGGCCACGGCGGCGAAGGCGGCGAGCAGCGGCACCCACACCGGGGAGCCCACGATGGCCAGCACCCACAGCAGCGCGGTGCTGCGCCGGCGCGTCCTCGCGATCGCGCGCGGCACGGCGGGCAGGTCGTCGAGCATGGCCTCCGCCACCTCGCCGGGCGTGCCCATGGCGGCCACGGCCTCCTCCTCGCTCATACCGTCCTCCATGCGGTCGGCGATGGCCTCCGCATAGAACGCCTTGGTCTCCTCCACCTGCTCGGCCGGCAGGCAGGCGAGCAGCTCGCCCAACCGGCCCAGAAACTCATCGCGCGTCATGGTGCGCCTCCTCAACGTATGCGTAAATCTCCCGTACGGACGGCCACTCGGCCAGGAACTCCTCGATGCGCGCTCGCCCGTCGTCCGTGATGCGGTAGTACCGGCGCAGCCGCCCGTTGTGCTCGGCGGAGCGCGCCGTGATGCACCCGGCCTTCTCCAGGCGCTTGAGCAGCGGGTAGAGCGTCGACTCCGTGAGCCCCATGCTCGCCGGTACGTCCTTCACGATCTGGTAGCCGTAGGACTCCTCGCCGGAGACGGCCGCGAGCACGCAGGCCTCCAGGAAGCCGCGCTTCATCTGTGCCTCCATCCGCACACCTCCTCTCGTCATATACTATGCTATACACACTATACGATGCAAGGTATTAGACGTCAACTCTCATCGCGATGATTCTCCGGCCCCTGCGCGCTGCGAACGTGATATCGCGGGGCGGTTGGCATTATGCATGAAACGTCAAGTAACGCTCTTTTGATCCACTTCCACTCGGCCCCATATGCCTTGTACAACACCCCCCCCTTCAACCTTGGGTTCAAGGGAGCCGCTAGGCTGGGCGTGCCGGACGGTAAGGTCCTGGACGCGATGGTGGACTTCTCCGATGCCATAGGGGTCATGGGTCTACGCCGATGGAGGCACACGCACGCGGCAGGGCTCGCCCGTCACCGCTGGTCGCCGGACGGTCCCCACGCTCCGCTCGCCAACGCGCAGGCGACAGCAGCAGTCCAGCGCTAGCTGGAGACGCCGGAATGCCCAGAAGATGCGTTTCCCATCCCTGCGACAGAGCTTTTTGCAGGGGTGGCAATTTTTCCTAATATCGAGGTCAGCTTGGCTTCGGTAGCCACCTTGAGAGCATCGCCAATAGACTCTTCCTTTATGCGTTCGGCATAATCGTAGGCAATACCCAAAAATTCCAGTCCCGAGCAACAGGAGTACAATTGCTGCTATTATTGCCAGCTGTTGGGAGATGGAAGATGGACTGCGATGGCTACCCATGCGTTCCCATGCCGTTGATGTGCACCGCCTTTGTGCCGGGGCAGATTGACGCTGCGGTTGCAGGCATTTCCGACCCCAATTCGCGCGCCATTGCCACGGCAGAAGCGCTGTACTTTCGCGGACAGGCCGCCCTCGCTGCCAAGACGGCGCGCCCCCATCTTGACGCCACCGATCCCGCGCTGCGCTATTCTGCATGCTTTATCTGCGGATACGCCAGTCTGTCGCTCAACCGTATCGCCGACGCCCGCCGGTGCCTTGCTGGCATCCTCGATACGCCGGCCGACGAGGAGTCGCCCGCCATCCACGCCACGCATATCCTGTTCGCCTCGGCCGCGAGCGTCCTGCTGCACTTGCCTTCCCCGTATTCCGCTGAAGAGTTTTATCCACTTGCGGCGCATCTGCCCGAAGGCCTGCGCCTATTCGCCAGCTACGTGATGGCGCACGCCTTGTATCTGCGCGGCGAATACGGCCGCAGCCTGGGCATGGCGGAAAACGCCCTGATTATGAAACAGGGAAGCTATCCCATCTCGGAACTGTTCCTGCACCTGGCAGCTTCCATGACATGCATGAGCCTCAAGGACATCGACGCCGCAAAAACGCACTTCGGAGCCGCTTGGAACATTGCGCGCCCCGACGGCCTTATCGAGCTCATTGGCGAGCACCACGGCCTTTTGCAGGGACTCATCGAGGCATGCCTAAAATCGCAATACCCTGACGATTTCGCACGCATCATCGAGATTACGTATCGATTCAGCTACGGCTGGCGGCGCATCCACAACCCCGATTCGGGCGAGGACGTGGCCGACGATTTAACGACCACAGAGTTCACCATGGCCATGCTCGCCTGCCGCGGATGGACCAACGCCGAAATCGCACGCCACATGGAAGTATCGCCGGGCACTGTTAAAAACCGCCTATCAGGAGTGTATGCCAAGCTTGGTATCGGAACCCGCGCCGAGCTGGTCGCGCATATGTTGCGTTAGCGACCGGGCTGCCAAGCGCATCGAAAGCGCTCCGGGGGGCTGACGCTTTCGCGCGCTCAAATTGGACATTTTGGTCCCCGAACGGCACTACCGCCACGGGGCGCCTTCTCGCAAAATTGGATTATTTCCACCGATACTTGCGGGATGGGAGCCCAAGATGCTTGATCGCCGTTCGTTACTTGTCGCCGGAGCGTCCTCGTTAGCGAGCATTATGATGCCGCGCGTGCCGGGAAGCGCAAATGCCTTCATATTGCCGTTCGCGCCCACCGAAGTCTATGCCGACGAAGAAGACCCCTTCAGGGCGCTCGTTCTCTCGCGCACAATGTTTGGTGTGGTCGTGGTCGACGTCGCCAACAAGAATACGCCCATCACGGGTGCCCAGGTCACGCTCATATCGCGCTATGCCGCAGGCAAGCAGCTCACCGCCACGACCGATGACGAAGGCACGGCCATCTTTGAGGTCGCCCCTCTTTCGGAAGGCTACGTGGACGAGGCGACGCTTCTCGACGCGTACGACTTTAACGGCGGCATCTCCATTAGCATGGCAGGCTACCGCGATGTCGAGATTCCCCTTGCGCGTATCCAGGGCGGCACCGCTATTACCGCACCCACACGTCCGCTCTCCGATGGCGAGCCGTACTTTCGACAGCTCACGTTCGACGAATGGGACATCCAGTACGCCGATACCACGTTTATGGCAATGCCGAAGGACGACACGGCAAACGACCAACCCGACACGCACGCCTTTACCGTGCAGGCACATCTGCCACAGGGTGGACAGGCAACGCTGCACATCAACAAGGTAATGCCCGCCACGAGTAGCTCACCCGAAACCGTCACGCAGATTGGCCAAGTCAAGGCCAGCGCATCGGGCACGAATAATCTGGCGACGTTCACGCTCGAAGACAAGTTCCTCGATGCAGCGTCAAACCTTCTGGAGGAAGGATGCAAGCTGCGCTTTGTCCTCGACTATCAGGGCAAAACCTATACACTCTCCTCCCCCATGGCCGTTGTCACCGCGCCGGCCGCAAAGGCAGAATCGGGCTCGACCACCATCATTCCCACTACCATGGACCAAGAGATCACTCCGTTTGATTTCCCCGCGGCGTTTCCCGGTATCGGCGGCAATAAGTTCACGTGCTGGATGCCCACATTTCCCATTCTGTTCGATTTCTCGTTTGCTGGATACGTGCTGTTTGGCGGAGGGTACAAACCAGCTAGCTATATGAACGATTCGGGCAACCCTGATCCGGAATACTGGAAGAAATCGCCGCGCGAGTCGGGCGCCAAGCAGGCAAACCGCTACCTCGACGAGATGGAGGGGAAGTGGAATCAGTACAAGAGTATGAGTGCCGGTTCGGGCACCGATCCAAGGAACACCAAGCTGCTTCGCCACCATTGCACGCTGCTGTTCACGATGGATATCGCCACACAGCTGTACGGCTCGCTCGCCTACGATTGGGTGGGCAAAACCTGGGGTAACAACAACGACCCCGCATACGGCAATATTAAGGCCCTCTTCCAGGTAAGAACCGACCTCAATTGGACCGAGCAGTTTACCCTAGGACCGGTGCCGTTTTTCCTAAACGTCAACCCCTGGGTGCTGGCAAAACTGGCGCTCGCCGTGGGCGCCCACACGCACGGCAGCGGCGCGGCGTTTTTTAAAAACATTTCGCTCGACTATTCAAACACCTCGGGCTCGTTCACCATCCAGATCGGGCTTGCTGTCACCTTTGGAGCCGGCGTTGCAGGCGTCGCTTCGTCTGCCGTGCGCGGCGCTGCATCCCTCACGCTGTTCATTGGGTACGAGAAGGCAGATGGACACCAGCTTCCGCGACTGCGCGTGGGTGCAGACGTCGATGTCGATGTGATACTCCAGTTTGTGATGTTCAAGTGGACCACCAAGGCTTGGTCGGGGTCGTGGCCCACACTCCTCGATTCGTGGAATATGTCAGTGAACAATGGCAACCAGTATGTGCTCCAACGCTCTGAGCTCGCATTGTGTGGAGATACGCCTTACACGCTGGATGCCTGCTTCGGCACGCCCGGCAACATCGAGGCGGGCGGCGTGCCGCAATTTATCGCATCGGCCACCATCGTCACCAACGCCGAGCTACTCGCACGCGCCGAGGTTGCAGCCACCGCGATAAACGTCGCGCCTGTCGTGCGCGATTGGGATCAAGCGGTCACGCGCATTGAGCTCGAGGCAGATGCAGAAAGCGACGACACGGGACAAATCGAGCATTTCGTCCATGCACTGATAGAGAACGACGAAAACGCCGCGCCGATGTATGCGTACACCCATATCGGGCAGGCGACGAACGCTGTTGCGGACCCCAACGCCAATTCTGCTGGTGTATCGGAGGACGAGCGTGGCGGCATCAAGCCCTCGAGCGACAACGTGCTGTTTTCCGGCGTGCTCAGCGAAGCTCACATGAAGCTGGCAATGATCGCCGGCGTAGAATGCCTGTTCCGTATCGCCTCGGTGCGCTACGGCGACAATGGCCGCTCGCGCCTGGTGGTGCACACAAAGGCAAACGGCACGTGGTCTGCCCCCATGCCCGTGGACTTCCCCCTTGGCTTTGGCGAGGGCGACGTGGAGCGCGACGGCATATTCGATTACGACTTCGACGTAGTGGAATATACGGACGGAAGAGAAAACCAGGACGCTTACGTGCTGCTGGTCTCGGGCGAGCGCCCCGACGGCGACAACACCCTTTTCGATACGGCAAGCACAGCCGGCATACTGTCCGTTGTGCGCCTGCGCATAAGCAACGACGGAGTTCGCGTGATGTCGCACACGTCGTGGCGCAGCATCTCGCGCGGCCGCCTTCAGGAGGATGGCCACCATTGTCTGCAGTGTCCACGCATCACGGTGGGCAAGACGCTGGTCGACGGGCGCCTGTCGGGCGCTTACCTCCACCGCCGCGGAACCACCGCGGAAAAGGCGATCGGCAGCGAGGCTGAGGTTGCGCTGGAGTGCTTCACCCTGTGGTCGGATGATTTGGGCGACAGCCTCACGTTCCGTCAGGTCCTCCGCTTTCCGCAAGCGCCATCGAGCATCGAGCTGGGCGTACCCGAGAATATCAACGGCAAAATGGTGGTGCCCGTTGCATACGAAACTGCAAACGGTTGTGGCTGCGCATCGTATGCCGTGATCGGCCAGTCCATCGCGGGTTGGGGCGTTATGCCACCAGATGCCACAGTACCCCACGCGGTGCCGTGGCCACAACATTCGGGCTTTTTGGCAACCGTCAACGAGCAACTGCAGCATATTACTTGGACGCGAGGCGCATCGGCATTTGCAACGCAGCCCGTGGGTGCCGCAGGCTGTGGCCCGGCATCGTTTAGCGTAAGCAACAACGGCAGGTGCGTGCTCTATGTAGAGAACACCGATGGCAAGGTGGGGCAAACCTACGACGAAGAAGGCAACCCGATAGCAGTGATGGGCAAGCACTTCCGCATCTTCGCCAGCGCCTTGGCAGGCGATCTGTTCACGGAGCCGTTCGTGATGTGCGAGCTGGACCATCCCATCGATCAGATAACGACATTTTTGACGTCGGGAGGCATGCTCTCCGCGCTCGCCACGCACATTGTGAGCGCGGAGAAGGGCGAGGCAGAGCTGCACGGCATCGAAGTGCCCTTGGTGGCGTGTGTCACTCCGACGGGCGCGGTCGCTACCTCGGGCGCGGTGGTGCCCGGAGCAGCAGGCGAATCCTTCATGGTCACGGTGCGAAACGACGGCAACACCTTGCTGACCGCCGGCACGATCGATCTGTACCGAGAGGGCTCCAGCCAGCCGTTCTCCAGCGCATCCATCGGGTTCGGAGCGAACACACGCATGGCATCGATCTACGATCCAGAGCTTGCCGGGGACGCTTCGGCCAACGACATGGCACACGTGAAGTACGCGCTCGAAACGCTGGGCACACCTTTTGCAACGCACCCGCTGGTAGCCGACAGTGGCAACGCCGTGCTGGCACCGGGTTGCACGGCACAGCTCCGCATGAGCTTCGCCATCCCCGAGAGTTGGAGCGGCGAAGTGGGCAAACGCGTAACGCTGTATGCGAAGGCGCGTGATCTGGTGGCGCTCGATCCCGTAACGCTCGAGGAAATTCGACCGGGTGCAAACTCGGCGCTGGGTGCCGTACTGCACGAGCTTCATGTGCCCGACGCGGCATGCGAGCGCTCAGAAGTTCAGGTCGGCGTATGCGACAGCGCGGATACGACAGAACTTCACGACGCCCCGATGACAGCAGACGACGATGGCGGCTCGAGTGGCGGCGGTACCGACGAGGGCGGCGGCTCCGGCGGAAGGAGCTCCGGCAGTGGCAAGGACCACAGCAATAACAAGCGCTCCGGAAAAGCGGGCGCACTTGCGGGCACGGGCGATGTCAACGTCCCCCTTACGGCAGCCGCTGCAGCACTCGCCGCGGCAGGCGCCGGCCTCGTCGCCTACAGCGCCCGCCGCACGGCGCTCGAAACCGACACCGCCAATGAGGCCAATTCGGATAAGCCTCGCTAGCTCCTAGTTACTTTTGTGAGAGACGCCGACTCGGCTCATCGAACATCAAATGGGCTGGTTCTGGATACCCAGAGCCAGCCCATTTCGCATTAGATATCATCAGGGGAGTCGAGTTCTGCCTCGAGCTTGGCGCGGCGTCTTTTCGCCGTGAAAAACGTTGCGCACAGGCCAGCAAACGTGGCCGCGAAAATCGTCGCACCGCAGAACACGCCCGTGGCCAGGTTCGCCAACCAAAAGACGCTTTCGAGCGGTACGATCTGCGCCTCGGCGATACAGCGCATTGCGGCAATAACAAGCGCGAACGCGGCGCCGCTAAGACCGCTGAGAAGCAGGAAATATCCAACAGGAAGATGCTCGGTTTGCCCAAAACGATTGGTGTCGACATAGCCCTTCCGCGTTTGCAGTCCTGCGCAAATCAACATCACGAGAACGAGCCACAAATACATGGCTGCCTCGAACGGCGTTGCAAAGCCATGCGGCATTTCACTTGCGTCGCTGTGAACCCACGCAACCTGTCGAGCTATAAACTGGTAGAAAAAGATCATCAACATGCCAAACGAAAGCAGCACGAAACCAATCCTGTAGATCTTCGCGTTCTCAGCTTCTAGGCGCTCATCCTTTGGGCCGGCATATTCACGCCACTTTTGCACGAGTTTTAAATCTTCAAATTTCATAGCGAACTCCTAAAGAGCGTCAGGGTCGACGTCGTTTTCGTCTTCCCAAAACAAGTCGTTCAACGTAACGCGTAGCGCTTTACAGATTGCCACGCACAGATTGAGCGTGGGGTTGTAGCCGCCCGCCTCGATCAGGCCAATGGTCTGGCGCGTAACGCCCACGGCCTGGGCCAAGTCGGCTTGCGAAAGGCCAGCCGCCGCGCGCGCCGCCTTCATGCGAAGGTTTTTCTTACCCGGCATGGAGCTCCTTTCGTAAATGTGGACAGGTATCCGTTGCAACATGACAGAAATATATTGCATCCATCAAAAGATGTCAACTATATCTGTCATTATGGAAATCATGTTCGTCATCGCCATACGGACATAACATTTTCGATTCGCTATTCAAGCTTACTCGGACAGAACCGACTCGGTTTTGTCCGAGTAAACGAATCCCCATCGAACTCCGAACGGTTGTTCGATGGATTTCGTGTTAGTTGGAATCGCCTATGGGCTGGGCTATGCTACCTTGACTATCTATATGACTAAAACGCAGCAAAGGAGCACCGAGAGAGCGAGTATGGCAAAAAACACCGCAAACTATGGTAACGACAGTATTCGTCAGCTCAAGGACGAGGAGCGCGTACGCCTGCGCCCCGCCGTCATCTTTGGCTCGGACGGGCTCGACGGCTGCGCGCATGCCGCCTTCGAGATCCTGTCCAACGCCGTTGACGAGGCGCGCCAGGGCTACGGCAAGCTCATCACCCTTACCGCCTTTCGCGATGGCTCCATTCAGGTAGAGGACAACGGCCGCGGCTGCCCGCTCGACTGGAACCCTTCCGAGAAGCGCTTTAACTGGGAGCTCGTCTTTTGCGAGCTCTACGCCGGCGGCAAGTACAACAACAACCAGGGCGGCGACTACGACTTCTCGCTCGGTACCAACGGCCTGGGCTCCTGCGCGACCCAGTACGCCTCCGAATACATGGACGTCACGGTTTGGCGTGACGGCAACAAGTACTCCCTGCACTTTAAGAAGGGCAGGGTCGTCGGCGCCAAAAAGAAGGCACTCGAGATTGAGCCCAGCGACGAGGACCGTACCGGCACCACCATCAAATGGCGCCCCGATCTTGAGGTCTTTACCTCCATCAGCATCCCCCACGATTGGTATCGCGAGACCATGCGCCGCCAGGCCGTGGTCAACGCCAACGTGACCTTCCGCCTGCGCATTGAGGGCGACGATGGCGAGTTTTCCGAAGAGGATTTTTGCTATCCCAAGGGCATCGAGGACTACGTGCTCGAGAAGGTCGGTACCGACTACCTTACCGAGCCCTTCTTTATCGAGGCCGACCGTCGCGGTCGCGACCGCGAAGACCTGCCCGACTACAACGTAAAAATCACCGCATGCATGTGCTTCTCTCGCACCTTCATGATGCAGGAGTACTACCACAACTCATCGTGGCTCGAGAACGGCGGCTCGCCCGAGAAGGCTGCCCGCAGCGCTCTGACCAGCGCCATCGATGCCTACATCAAGCAACAGGGCAAGTACAACAAAAACGAAAGCGGCATCAAATGGCAAGACGTCCAGGACTGCCTGGTGCTGGTGACCAACTGTTTCTCCACCCAGACGTCCTACGAAAACCAGACCAAGAAGGCCATCAACAACCGCTTTATCCAGCAGGCCATGACGGCCTTCTTTAAGGAGCGCCTCTCGACCTACTTGATCGAGAACAAAGACGCCGCCAACAAGATCATGGAGCAGGTGCTCATCAACAAGCGCTCGCGCGAGAACGCCGAGAAGACGCGTCAGAGCATCAAAACCAACCTGCAGCAGAAGACCGACATGGCCAACCGCGTGCAGAAGTTCATCGACTGCCGCTCCAAGGACAAGAGCCGCCGCGAGATTTACATCGTAGAGGGCGACTCGGCAGCAGGCGCCATTCGCACCTCGCGCGATGCCGAGTTCCAGGGCGTTATGCCCGTCCGCGGCAAGATCCTCAACTGCCTAAAGGAGGACTACCCGCGCATCTTTAAGTCCGACATCATCATGGACCTCATGCGCGTGCTGGGCTGCGGCGTGGAAATCAAGGACAAGCGGATCAAGAACCTTGGTGCCTTTGACCTGGACAACCTTAACTGGAACAAGGTCATCATCTGTACGGATGCCGACGTCGACGGTTATCACATCCGCACGCTCGTGCTCACCATGCTCTATCGCCTGGTGCCTACGCTTATCGACGAGGGTTACGTGTATATCGCCGAGTCGCCGCTCTACGAGATCAACTGCAAAGAGAAGACCTACTTTGCCTACACCGAGCTCGAGAAGAACGGCATCCTCAAGGAGATTGGCGACCAGAAGTGCTCCATCAACCGCTCCAAGGGTCTTGGTGAGAACGATCCGGACATGATGTGGCTCACCACCATGAACCCCGAGACGCGTCGCCTGATCAAGGTGGAGCCCGAGGACGTCACCAAGATGGAGACCATGTTCAACCTGTTGCTGGGCAACGACGAGGCAGGCCGCAAGCGCCATATCTCAGAGCACGGCAAGGAATACCTGGACCAGCTGGACCTGCAGTAGCAGCAAATCGATAACGACGGCCCATAAGAAGTTCAAGAGGAAATCGTGGCAAAGAAGAAGACGAAGAACCAGCTAAAGAAAAAGCAGGTCAACGCCGAGAACGTCATCGGCCTGCACTCCGAGGTCACCGATCAGCCAATCACGCAGACGCTCGAGGTCAACTACATGCCCTACGCTATGAGCGTCAACGTCTCGCGTGCATTCCCCGAGATTGACGGCTTTAAGCCCTCACACCGCAAGCTGCTCTACACCATGTACAAGATGGGCCTGCTCAAGGGCGAGCGCCAGAAGAGCGCCA
>UQXT01000025.1 GCA_900545075.1 uncultured Collinsella sp.
CGCCACATCTTATCCGTGATGGGAAACCCGTCGCGCTCGGCGCGAAACGCGCCAAACATGCGCATCTCAATATGGCCGATTGTATCGACAGCTTCAACCTCGCCCGCCTGGAATAGGTGCTCACTTTCGCCCTCAAAGTCATCGCGTAGTGAATACCGCGACAGCTCGCGCACCGGAAGCTTCTTGCGAATCCTAACGGCAGGCTCGCCCAGGCAATGCATCGCAAGACGTGCGAATAGCCGATACGATGGGTCTAAAATCCCCGAGCGATTCATAGACATCCAAGCGGCAAGATCGCTATCGCGGCCCGCAGCGGCCAGGTGCAGCGCCACGACCCAGGCTTCTGAGCCGCCGACCTGCGTCTTGCTAATATCGAGCAGCTCCGCCTCTTCGCGAACCGATACCAGCGACGTATTGCGCAGATACGCCACGCGCTCCAGCAGCAAAGCGTTTTCGCGCATGTACGTAATCGATTCGTCGGCAAGTTTGAGCACCTGGACCGCACGGAACTTTGCGTTGACCGGCCGCCCCTCCGCCAGCGATTGCCAGCCCTCCAGCAATAGCCCAAACAGCTGAATTTGATTGTCGCGAACACGCACCGCAAAGCGGTCGAGCTCGCCAAACGCCACATCGTCGGTCACGGGCAAGCCCGCGAGCAGGCGCCGCGCCGCCAGCACCATACGCAGCCAAATGGATGGCGCCTTAAGCCCGCGGATATCGAGTGCCTCGAGTATCTGCGCCATCTTGTCATCGCGTTCGTCGGGTTTAGTAAACGAGCCGTCGAACAGCTCCACCAGCATATGGTCGGCCTGTATGAGAATCCCCGCGATGTCGAGCTCGCAATCATAGACTTTGCACGCCTTGAGCTTCGCGAGAACATTGCCGTCTTCCGCTCGCTCGGTTAGATGGCGCTTGATCTCGATATGCGCGGACAGCATGTCGAGTACCTCGCAGGATGTCTGTTCTTGCAAAACAGGGTTGGCGGGAAGCCCCAGGTCATTGTCGCCGTAAAAGGCGATAGTGAGCGCCTGGGCTATTTTCCAGGTAGCGAGATCGGCCTCGCGCGCCGACTGATCGCCCGCACGTTCGATAACGGACGCCATATACCTTGCCAGCTTTGTATTGCACACGCTGACAGCCGCCAGATACACGCCGAGTGCCTCAGCGGGTGCCGGCTCTTGCTCCTGCTTTTCCGCATTGATCATCGCCGACGCCGCACGGCAAATGTCCCCTCCATGCCCGGTCAGGGCAAGATCGGCCCCATACTGCCCGGCTAGCTCCAACACCACACGGCGGTCCAAGAATGCATCGGCCAGGTCCATGGCCAAATCGCATCGGCCTGCCTTAATCAAAATGCGAGCAGCCCGCGATACTAGTTCGGGACGGATCTCGGCAACAAGTTTTCGCAACCTCAGGCGCGCATTGTCCTTATCGCCCAAACATCTAAAGGTGCGATCAGACGGATCCACGCCAAAAATCGGATAATCGCGCACAAAGATGGACTGGTCGACCATCGAAAGTCTCACACCGCACGCCTCTAGCTCCGCGATGCGACCCTCGCCCATCAGCACCATCAAGCAGGCAACGGTAAACAACAGGTTGTTCTCGAACGATGCAAGATCGGCCAGCGCCGCACCGTACACGTTGACGATTTCGTTCTCGAGCAACCCGGCAACATCGCCCTGTCCATACATTCCCGTCTGCAGGGCCGATACCAGCTCGGGTACGCCTTGCGTGAGCCGATAAAAATCGAGCGATGTGCTGATTGAGAACGCCGTGGCCCATGACGAATACTCATAGGCGTGCACCTTGAGCATCTGCGCATTGACTTTTACAGAATCGCCCAGCCCGTGGATAAGCAATCGGTTTGAGGGGCGGCAAGCAATAAAGACCCCTGTCCCCATAGCACGTAAGCTGCGAATTCGATCGATGAGGTCCTCGGTTTCGTGCTGCTCGAGATTGGGCACGTTGTCGATCGCAACGAGCGAATGAGGTTTGTCCTTAAGCTCATCGGCGACAACCTCGAGCTGCATAAAGAGCTCGCGTCCAATCGCGCGCTCGGCCTCGATAATCCGAACCGGCCCTCGCGTGGGGTCCGATTTAACCTCCTGCACATATTGCAGCAACACCGACGTCTTACCAAACCCGTCGGGCGCGTAAAGCAAAACAATTCCCGCCTTGCGCCCTTTAGCGATGAGCTCGTTCATCAAGCGATCGCGCCGCACCATATAGCCGCCGCCCGTCGGCATCAGCTCGAGATCGTCCGTATTGCCCAGATCGTTTTCCATGCCTGCTCCTCAACTCGACCATATGGACACCGTAGCTGCAGGACCATATGAGCCACCCCGTGAATAGCGTGACTTAGAGTTTTTGGTTGTCTGCCGGTACGTGTTTGGCAAGTTTTTGTACAGCGAGGCCCGATGGTAACTTATCCCCCGACCAATAGGTCTTTGCGCAGGTCAATGCGCTTGCCAGCATGTCCCATCCCATTTGCAGTGTAGCGCAGTCGGCTATTTTTATTTGAGTTGCGCAACTCGCCTACTCCTCGCTACCGCCTGCGACTCTATGGTAGTAATTGTGCATAGAATCTGCTATAGAATGAATCGAATGATTTAGAACCCACCAGTCAAGCATGCGGCAAGGTTTCCGTCATGCATGCACACGGCCCATGTCCACTAAAAAGGCCCCCGCAAAGCGAGGGCCTTTTGAAAAGCTATGTAAGATCGCTTGGTCGCGTTACTCGCAGAGCGAGAGAGCGGCCTCGTCAGCAACGACGACGCAGTTGGTGTGCAGCTGCAGGATCGAAGCCGGGCACTTGGGCGTAACCGGACCATAGCACATATCGTGCACGGCCTGAGCCTTGGCCTCGCCGTTGGCGACGACTAGGATCATGCGGGCATACATGATGGTCTGAGTGCCCATGGTGTAAGCCTGACGGGGTACATCATCGATGCTGTCGAACAGGCGGCTGTTGGCCTGAATGGTGCTCTCGGTCAGGTCGACGCAATGCGTACCCTTGGAGAAGTGGTCATCGGGCTCGTTGAAGCCGATATGGCCGTTATTACCAATGCCGAGCAGCTGCAGATCCGGGTAACCGGCGGCAGCGACGATCTTGTCGTACTCGGAGCAGGCAGCGGCGGCATCGGGGTTGGAACCGTCGGGCACATGCGTGTTGTTCAGGTCGATGTTGATGTGATCGAAGAAGTTCTCACGCATAAAGTAGTGATAGCTCTGGGGATCGTCGTGCGAAAGACCACGATACTCGTCCAGGTTATAGGTGCTGACCTCGGCGAAGTCGATGTCGCCCTTCTCGTACCAAGCAGCGAGCTGTTTGTAAGCACCAATCGGGGTGGAGCCGGTGGCAAGACCCAACACGCAATCGGGCTTGAGGATAACCTGGGCCGAGATGATATTAGCGGCCTTGCGGCTCATATCCTCGTAGTCTTTAGCTTTAATGATCTTCATTACGCGTCCTTTCTCGTACAAGAGAGGCAAGGCTCCCCTTACAAGCACTTGCCCGCGGCCCGCGTCGGCCGCAACCAACGTGTGCGGCCACCAGGGCGAGGTCGCGTAATGTATGTGTCTCGTGTCTAACCGCGTCGAGGCCCCTGCCCGTCCACGGTGACCCAAAGCTGTTTAGCCTCGGACATTTCCCATCTTGCCACGGAGGGCGCCCTCTTTCAAGGGCACCCTCCGTAAACGTGATTGAATTGTAGGCTAAAGGCCAAGCGGAGCGACTAGCGCTCACGCGCGACGATAAGCTGGTCCATCTCCTCGACATGCTCGCCAACGGAACCCTTGATGCTCGAGAACTCAACGGAGTTACACACCAAGATGGGAACCGTCACATCGTAGCCCTCGGCAGCAATTGCCTCGCGATCGAACTCGATGAGTACATCGCCCTTATGGACGATGTCACCCACTTGCGCATGTACGGTAAAGTGCTTGCCCTCGAGCTGAACAGTGTCCAAACCAACGTGGATGAGCACGTCCAAGCCATCGACCGTGTTAAGCGCAACGGCGTGTCCCGTGGGAAAAATGGCCTCGACCTTGGCGTCAGCCGGTGCAATCACACGCGTTCCGGTGGGCTGAATCGCCACGCCCTGGCCCAAAAGGCCAGTGGCAAACGTCTGATCGTTTACCTCGGAAAGCGGAATGACGTCGCCCGAGATGGGAGCATCCAGCGTAAGGACTCGACCACGCATACCAAAAGACCTTAGGACCTTAGTGAACATGCTCCCCCTCGGACATACCAATCAATCAAAATAACCTTGTCAGTTTACCACTTGGCACCCGTTTTTGGCCATTAGGGAAGTTCGCGCTTGACAACTTCGACGATATTGTCAACAACGCGCTGGGTCAGCTCGTGCGTCTCCGCCTCGGCCATCACACGAACCAGCGGCTCGGTGCCACTCGGACGCACCAAGATGCGGCCGCGACCGTTGAGCTCCTTCTCGGCGGCAGCGACGGCGTCCCAAATGGGCTGACAATCGTCCAGACCGGCCTTATTGTCCGAATGCACGTTGACGAGCACCTGCGGGTACTTCTTCATGATGCCGGCAAGGTCGGTGAGGGTGCGGCCGGTGCGTTTGAGCACGGCCAGAAGCTGCAGGGCCGTCACCAAGCCGTCGCCGGTGGTGTTGTGCTCCAGGAAGATGATGTGGCCGGACTGCTCGCCGCCGATGACGGCACCGTCCTCGAGCATACGCTCAAGAACATAGCGGTCGCCCACGGCGGTCTGCACCATCTCAAAGCCCTGCTCCTTCATGGCGATGGAGAAGCCCAGGTTGCACATAACGGTCGAGACAATCTCGGAGTTGGCGAGCTTGCCGCGAGCGGCCAGGTCGGAGCCGCAGATGGCCAGGATGTAGTCGCCATCGATCTCGTTGCCCTCGCTGTCCACGAACAGCACGCGATCGGCGTCTCCGTCGTGGGCCAGACCGATGTCGGCGTGGGTGCGCAGCACGAGCTCACGCAGGGGCTCAAGGTGAGTGGAGCCGCACTCGACGTTAATGTCGGTGCCGCAGTAATCGGTGTTGATGGCATGGACCGTGGCGCCCAGGCGCTGCAGCGCGGCGGGCGTGGTCTGGCAAGAAGCACCGTGGCCGCAGTCGACGGCAACGACCAGGCCGTCGAGCCTCAGGCCATCAAGCGTATCGATGGCGTGGTCGACGTATGCCTTGCGAGCGTCCTTCATCTTAATAATGTGGCCCACGCCGGCACCGGTCGGCAGCGTGTCGGCAGCCATGGCTTCCTCGGACATGACCCAGGCGCTGATCTCTTCCTCGACAGCATCGGGGAGCTTCATACCCTTGCGGCTAAAGAACTTGATGCCGTTGAACTCCGGCGGATTGTGCGAAGCGGAGATGACGATGCCGCCGTCGAGCTCGTTTTGGACGGTAAGCAGCGCCACGGCCGGCGTAGGGATAACGCCGCAGCAGTGCGGGCGGCCGCCCTCGGCCATAATGCCGGCGGTCAGAGCGCTCTCGAGCATGGTGCCCGAAAGACGCGTGTCGCGGCCGATGCAAATATCCGGACCAAGGAACTTGGTCGCCGCACGGCCAAGGCGAAACGCGAGGTCGCACGAGAGGTCGGCGTTGGCGACGCCACGGACGCCGTCGGTACCGAAGATGTTCTGGGGCATAGGATCGCTCCTTCCCTAGCAGGCGATATGCAACCGCCCACCCTAGTCGAAAAAGAAAAGCGGGACCCGCCGAGCAATCGGCAGGCCCCGCTTGTACATTGTATCTCGTAAGGAGATAAAACCTTAGCGCTTGGAGAACTGGGGAGCGCGGCGGGCCTTCTTGAGACCGTACTTCTTGCGCTCGACCACGCGAGCATCGCGCGTAAGGAAACCGGCCTTCTTGAGGTCAGCACGGTAGTCGCCAGCGTTCAGAAGAGCGCGAGCGATGCCCAGGCGCAGAGCGCCGGACTGACCGGAGATGCCGCCGCCATCGCACAGAGCGATAACGTCGAACTGACCGGCGGTGTCGGTCACCTTGAAGGGAGCAAGGGCGTTCTCAACGAGCTGATGACGGCCGAAATACTGCTCGGCGTCACGCTTGTTGATGGTCACCTTGCCGGTGCCGGGGACGAGACGGACGCGGGCGACGGCGTTCTTACGACGGCCGGTACCCTGGTAGACAACGGTGTTCTCAGCCATCTTTAAGCCTCCAGCTCAATCTTCGTGGGGTTCTGGGCAGCATGCGGATGCTCGGCACCAGCGTAGACCTTAAGCTTGGTCATCTGGGCACGGCCGAGGGTGGTCTTGGGCAGCATACCGCGAACGGCGCGCTCGATGACCTTCTCCGGGTGCTTCTCCATAGCCTGGCGGAAGCTCTCAGCCTTGAGGCCGCCGTTGTAGCCGCTGTGGCGATAATAGGTCTTCGTGTCGGCCTTGTTACCGGTAAGCTGGACCTTATCGGCGTTGATGACGACAACGAAGTCGCCGCAGTCGCTGTTGGGCGTGAACTGGGGCTTGTTCTTACCGCGCAGGATCATTGCGATCTGGGTGGCAAGACGGCCCAGGACAGCACCATCGGCGTCGACGAGAACCCAGTTGCGCTGGACCTCGCCCTGCTTGGCGTAGTGAGTCGATTTCGAAATCACTTAGACTCCTCCATGTACAGTACGTGTTGTTACAGAGATTCACGGGGCTCTGCAAGTAACCTGTCCATATTACCCCGCTCGTCGCCCGAGTCAACAGGTATTTTGGCTCTGACCAGACTTTCTGCACATGTCGTCCATGGGTCATGACGTCGCGACGCTAGCGCTCGACAAATGCCTCGATATCACTCAGTAGGCGCTTTGCCTCCTGGCGGCCCTGAATATACAGGTCGAGGAGCTTTGCCGGATCGTGCTCAACGTGGCCGACCTCGACCGGCTTTTGCGGAGCGACGACCAACGCACGGCCCTCGCGCTCATACTTCCACAGGTGCATGCGCTGGATGTTGTAACGATCGTGGCGCGTCTCGATAGCTTCAAGCAGGTAGGGGTAGTCGGCATAGCGGGCGCGTGCGGCGGGCATAAACTCGTAGGGCTTTTTCTCGTACGAGCGGTCCTGCGTGACGATGACAACCGCGCGATCGAAGCCCGCCTCCTCGAGCACATGCTCGATAGGAACCGAATCGGCTACGCCGCCGTCGACGTATTTGTGCCCGTCAATCTCGACCGGCAGCGTCACCAGCGGCAACGAGGTCGAGGCGCGCACGGCGTCGAGATCGAGCACGGCGCTTTTGACCGGGAGGTACGTGGCGGTTCCAAAGAGCATGTCCGTCGCGACGGCGTACATCTCGATGGGGCTCGCGTCGAACGTCTCGTTGTCAAAGGGATCCAGGCGGTCCTGGACATCGTTGAAGATAAAGTCGTAACCCACAATAGAGCCCGTGGACGCAAACGATGCGGCGCCCATGAAGCGGCTGTCGCTGCAGAAAGCCAGGTTGATGCGATTGGCACGGCCGATCTGGTGCGACTTGTAGTTCACGCCGTTGAGGGCGCCGGCCGATACACCGTAGACAGCCGGAATCTCGACGCCGGCCTCCATGAGAACGTCGAGCACGCCCGCGGTAAACTGCCCACGAAAACTGCCACCCTCCAAGACAAGCGCGACCTTGCCAGCGTTCTTTGCCTTATCTTCTGCAGTCATTTTGACCTCCTGCGATTGCGTTTTGGCTTTCTTCTACCCAGTTTTGGGATGGCGAGAGCGCAGGTTTTGGAGTTGAGGAGGGCGGGGCGGTCGGCGGGAAAGCGCGTCCCGTTCTGAGCGCGGATTCCGGGACGAACTTTCCGCTAGCCATTCATTTGGAAACTGCATCCCATTCCGAACGAAGATTCCGGGATGTACTTTCCGCTTGAGCTGCCATTGGGAAAGCATATCCCACTCTACGGCTCGATTCCGGGTCGCAGTTTCCGCTTGAGGCATCATCCGGAAACTACGTCCCAGTCTGAGCGCGGATTCCGGGATGGACTTTCCGCCTGGGCCGCCATTGGGAAAGCGTGTCCCGGTCTGCGTTGCCAAGGCGTTTTCTTTACGCTCGCGCCCTGCATAGAGTTCGATTCTCCGCGGTACGGACAAGAAATAAAAAGGCAGGTAGATATAAGTATCTACCTGCCTGTTACTTATGGTGGAGGCGCGGAGAATCGAACTCCGGTCCACGAAAGCCCCCTGATTGGCATCTCCAAGCTCAGTCGCTGGTTTTGTCTCGGACGCTTTGCGCGCAGCGACACGCTCGCAGCATCCCAACCGGTTCGGTCTTAACCCGCGCCATACCGATTACGTGCGCGGGAGCATTCCCCTAAAATGACGTCGCGCCGGTGTCGGGGAAATCACCGGGTTGACGCGCCGCTATAAACTAAGCAGCGAGAGCCATAGGCTCAAAAGAAGAGTTGTTGTCAATTCAATTTGACGGTACCCCTGTTTAACGAGGCGAGGAGACCTCGGCTTGCTTCCTCTCTCAGAGCTATCGTGTCGAAACCAGTCGCCCCCGAATGTCGGGAAAGTCTGGATGGCATTGGGCACGAGCGCCCAACACCCGTCGACTTTTCAAGGAACATGCAGGGCGAGCCCCGCTTGTGGAGTGTTATCTTACCACGTTCTGAAAGCGGACAGCTGTTCTATGCACGAGCTGTGAAGACCCCAATGTGCGCCGCACTTCGCACTTTTGCTACCGATCGCGTCACGTATATTTTCGCCAAGCAAAATTGACCCGTCGAAAGGACCGTTATGGATACCAAGCAGCAACTTGTCAATGCCCTCGCAGGCCTGGGCTCAACCATTACCGAAGCTATGGATGTCATCGAAGGCTTTGTCCCCTGCGGACATCCCGCCCTCACGGTTTCGAACGCCCTTGTTGCGCTGGACGCTGACGATGATGCAGCTCTCGCCCAGCAGCTTGAGACCGTCGAGGGCTTTATCGACCACGTGAGCGAAAACCGCGGCGTGACCGCCTACCACGGCGTCGAGGTCGAGCTCGCGGGTCCCAAAGCCGATCTACTCGCATCACTCCGCGAGGTAGGCGCCCTTATGCAGACCGCAGGCGTCAAGAACACCCAGGTCAACGAGTGGGTCTACCGCAGTCTGGCAGCACTAAACGACTCCGACGATAAGGCTGTCGAAAAGCTCGTCGAAGCTCCTGTCATCAAGGCAGCACTTTTGTAATTAAAGGATGCGTGGCCTTCCGAGCGCCGACGTTCCGAAGGCCACGCAGACAGCCAGGCGCTATCGGGACACCCGCCCACCACGTTCGGCCAGAGCAAGAATCGGCATCATTTGGCGCGGGGTCTTTGCTGCAAGATCGGCATGTTCGAGCAGCTTGCGATCGTTGGTCACCAAGTAATCGACCTGCGCGCGCTTGCACGCGGCGAGCACCAAGTTGTCCTCGTAATCGCGATGGAGCGCTAAGTATTTGTCGGCCAGCCAAAGGTCCGACGCATCTGCGCCCACGGCCGTGGCGTTTTCGGTCATGTTCCGAACAAACGCCAACGCCGCATCGCCAATTGCACGGGCAGATGCCTCGTCGAGCGCTCCCCCACTGGCAAGAACGCTACGCTTCAGCTCGTGTTGGACAACGTACAGCACGTCCTTAGCGATATGAACCGGAAAGAACAGCAACGCCCCCGTCTCCGTCGCCTGCCCAATAAACGCACGCGCGGCAAGCGACTCGGCATGGTCGACGCAAAACGAATCGACCCATACGTTGGCGTCCACCATTATTTTGAGGGGAGCCCCGCTCACAGGATCATCCCCTTTTGGCGATAGCGCTCGTCCATGGCTTCGGAATAGATTGTGTCCCAATCGCGATCGTCGGATACAGGCGACGCAGCGATGCCCATATCTGCATAAAGCCGGTCTGCCGCTGCCCACGACACGGCAAACGGAGTATCGGGCGCGACGGCCTGCTGCCGGTCGTCGACGGCCGCAAGCACTTCCTCGCACTGCCCGCCACCCTGCGCGACCTTGGCCACCACCTTTTTGATGAGCTCGGGCAGCGACCCGCCCGAAAGCCGCAGCGCCTCCTCGGCGTGCTCTTTAACCGAGCGATCTACGCGAACATTCACCTGTGCCATGCTGCCAACGGTAGCCATCTCAACCTCACCTTCAGCATTTACTAGCATTGCTAGCACGAGCATATATCCGAGCTAACATCTCGTCAAACAAAAGAAGGCCTGCACCCTGGCGGCTGCGGTGCCGCCCGAATGCAGGCCATATACTCAATTGAAAACGCTAGCGCAGGTAAGCCTTTGCGTTGCCCAGGCTGTAGGCGATCGTTGAGCCGTTGTGCAGCAGAGACGACGCCTGCGGAGTGATCATGCCGGTAATACCCAATGCCAACAGCGCCGAGTTGGTGAGCATCACCTTGGAATACGAACTCGACAGACGGTCGATAAGCCCCTGACTCATGCGGCGCAGGCGCACGATTGCGGCCAGATCTGTATCGGTCAGGATGATATCGGCGACCTCCTTGGCGATGTCGCTTCCGCCACCCATCGCCAGGCCCACGTCGGCCAAACCGAGCGCCGGCGAATCGTTGACGCCGTCGCCCACCATGGCAACGTGGCGCCCCTCGCCCTTAATGCGCTCAACATACGCGTACTTGTCCTCGGGCAGCAGCTCGGCCTTAAACTCGTCGACACCTGCCTCGCGAGCAATGCGCTCGGCCGTGCGCTCCGAATCGCCCGTGAGCATAACGACATGCTTGAGGCCCAGCGCATGCAGGTCAGCGATGGCCTCACGGACCCCGGCCTTGAGCGGGTCCTCGATACCGAGCACGCCCACAACGGTGCCGTCGACCGCCAGATACAGCGGCGACAGGCCCTGCATCTGGGACTCGATTTGCTCCTTGATGTCGGACTCGAGCCGCGCATCCTCATCCTCAAATACAAAGTGCGTGGATCCGATGATGGCGCGACGCCCTTCAATGGACGAAGCGATGCCGTGCGCCACGATGTACTCGACGGCGGCATGTCGCTCGCGGTGCTCGAGCCCGCGCTCGCGGGCGGCGTTGACCACGGCACGCGCCACCGGATGAGGGAAATGCTCCTCCAAGCAAGCGGAAAGGCGCAGGATCTCGTCCTCGCTCCAGCCGTCGGTCGTCAGCACGCAAGCCAGGCGCGGCTGCGCCTCGGTCAACGTGCCGGTCTTATCAAACACAATGGTGTCGGCCTTGGCAAACGACTCAAAGTACTTCGCGCCCTTGACCATGACGCCCATCTTGGCAGCATCGCTCATGGCAGTCATGACGGCAACGGAACCCGTGAGCTTGAGTGCGCACGAGTAGTCGACCATCAGCGCCGCTGAGGTCTTGATGAGGCTGCGGGTGGTAAGCGCGACCAGGCCCGCGAGCAGGAAGTTCCACGGGACGATCTTGTTGGCGAGGTCTTCCATGTGCGACTGGCCCTCGGACTTGAGCGAGTCGGCCGTCTGCACGAGCGAGACGATTGATCGCAGTTTGGTTTGCGCCGTATTGGCGCGCACACGCACCAAGATGCTGCCGTCTTCCACGACGGTACCGGCGAACACGTCGTCGCCCACGCTGCGCTCGACGGCCAGCGGCTCGCCGGTCAGGGTCGCCTGGTTGACCATGGCGCTCCCCTGCTCGACAACACCGTCGATGCAGATAGACATGCCGGTGCGCACGGCGACCAAATCGCCGGGTTCGAGCTCGGTGGCGGCAACGCTTACCTCGGTGTCGCCGACGACCTTTTGCGCCTTGTCGGGCACATCGAGCAGCGAGTTGATGAGCTCGTTTTCGCTCATGGCGCGGGTGTAGTCCTCGAGCAGCTCGCCCACGTTGAGCAGGAACATCGTCTGGCCCGCGGTGTCGACATCACGCTTGACGAACGAAATGCCGATGGCCGAAGCGTCGAGCACGGGAACGGTCAGGCGCGGCTGCGCCAGCTCATGAAGGGCAGCGCGCAAAAATGCCATGTAACCGGCCACGACAAACACCGCACGAAGCGGCGTCGGTAAGAACCAGCGGCGCGCGTAGTGGGCGCCGATAAGTGTGGCAAGATCCATGACGAGCTTGTGCTTACGTGGCTCGAGTTGCATCACGTAGCCCGACTTGGCATCGGCGATAGCTTGAGCATCGAGCGCGTCCAGGGCATCGAGCACGGCCGCGCGACGCTGCTCGTCATATTCGAGCGCCATCTGGCCAATACGACCGTAAACGCGCACCTTGTGCACGCCGTCGATATCGCCGCTGAGCTTAAGAAGTGCATCGAGATCGCTCTCTGGCACAGGACCCGCCAATTGAAGACGGGTCCTGCCGGGGATTTCGCTAATAATCGAGAATCTCATAGTTTGTGCCTGGGAGCGTTACTCAGCTGCCTCGTCAGCAGCGGCCTCGCTCTGGGTGATGTAAGCAGCCTCGGCAACCATGTCATCGACATTGGCCTTGGCCTGCTCGACCATGTCCTGGTAGCAGTTCTTGACGCGCATGCCGCACGCAATGCCCTGCACGCAGGCATTCTTTACCGGAGCGCTGGTGAGCAGCTTGATGCCGGCCGTACCAAGCAGAAAACCGCCACCGACAAGCAGGGTGTTAAACGTCGACTTCTTCATGTTGCTTCTCCCTTTTGCCGCATTGGACGCGGCACGGTGCCTCAGCACCCGAGTAAACAAGTTTGCTCGAGCACACTTTTGGAAAATAGTTTAGTTTATCTAACTATTAAGGTCAACAAAGGTTAACTTTTTGGAAATCTTGGGTCGCGGAACAATCGGCTTCTGGCGATCCGCCCGCCGCGATGCACATCTCCGACATCCAAGAAAGGCTCTCCCCCGGCCCAACGAATCGAGGTCTAATACTTTTCCGCGAAATGAACGAGCAAAATTGGACCCCCGAAGCATCCGCATTTTTTCGCAGCAAAACCGCAGGAAACACTCGACAAAACCGCAGGAAACCGAGCCAGAAAAGTGTTGATGTTTCAGGGGTCCAAAATAGGTCGTTCACTTCGCGGAAAAGTATTCACCTTCGTTTTCAACATCCACAAAAAATGAGGGCGCCAACGGCGCCCTCATTCACCAAATTCCATCCAGCCCCGCCTGACCCGAACGGCCGAGTCGTCACAGAACCCGGGAGCCCCGGCAGGGCGGGTGCTTGCTCAAAATGAGTTCCGCACGCAAAGAAGGCCACTTAATGTGGCCTTCGTCTTGCGCAGGACTGTTCGAAATTTTGAGGAAGCACCCGCCCTGCCGGGGCTCCCGGGTTCCCGTTTACGAGAGCGACGTTCTCAGCAACTCGTTGAAGAGCTTCGGGTTGCCCTTGCCGCGGCTCGCCTTCATGCACTGGCCCACCAAAAAGCCGACGACCTTCTGGTTACCGTCGCGGTACTGCTGCGCCTGATCGGCACAGTTAGCCAGCACCTCGTCCACGATCGGCTGCAGCGCACCGGCATCGCTCACCTGACGCATACCACGCTCGTCGACGATCTTGTTGGGGTCGTCGCCGGTCTGGGCCATGGCCTCAAAGACCTCGTGTGCCTGGTTGGAGCTGATGGCATCGGTCGCCAGCAGCTTGGCCAGCGCTGCCACCTGAGCCGGCGCGATGCCGGACTCGGCCAGCGAGACGCCCGCGTCCTTAAGGTAGGCGATCATCTCGTTCACCAGCAAGTTTGCAACCGTCTGGGCCTCCTTGCCAGCCATACCGGCAGCGGCGGCCTCAAAGAACTCGGCAAACTCCGGGTCGCCGGCAATCTGCTCGGCGTCAGCCGCCTTAATACCAAAGTCGGCCTCAAAACGGACGCGCTTGGCATCGGGCAGCTCGGGAATTTCGCCACGGCAGCGGTCGATGAACTCGTCGTCCAGATCGAACGGCGCCAGATCGGGATCGGGGAACAGACGATAGTCGTCTGCCGTTTCCTTCACACGCATAACAACGGTGCGCTTGCGACTGGGCTCCCAGTGGCGGGTCTCCTGGTAGATAATGCCGCCCTCCTCGAGCACCTCGGCCTGACGGCAGATCTCGTAGGCAAGGCCATCATGCAGGCTCTTAAACGAGTTGAGGTTCTTGAGCTCGGTCTTGGTGCCCAGCTTGGTCTCGCCGCGGCGGCGCAGCGACACGTTGCCGTCGCAGCGCATGGAACCCTTCTCCATGGAGCAGTCCGAAATGCCCAGCGTCACAAAGATGCGACGGAGCTTTTCCATAAACAGACGCGCTTCCTCGGGCGTGCGCAGATCGGGCTCGGTGACGAGCTCAATCAGCGGCGTGCCGCAGCGGTTGTAGTCGACGAGCGACTCGGCCGCGGCGGTAATGCGGCCCTCGGCACCGCCCACGTGCACCATCTTGGCAGCATCCTCCTCCATGTGGATGCGCAGGATGCGGATGGGCACCGTGTAGGAACCGTCCTCGCGGCGCTCGGGCATCTGCAGGTTGGACGCATCATAGCTGGCCAGATGACCGGCACGCTGATTGCCCTCGCGCATGGTCGACGTCATGGACGTGGACAGGCCCTCGGCGTTGGCCGAGGCGCTCGCCAGGCTCTGGGCCTCGGCCTCGCCAAACGCGCACTCGGGGCGCTCGGCGGCACCGCGACCGGTCACGTCCAGGTCCAGGTGACCGTACATGGCAAAGGCGACCGGGCCCTGCGTGGTCTGGAAGTTCTTGGCCATGTCGGGATAGAAGTAGTGCTTGCGATAGAACATCGAGTGGCGCTGGATCTCGCAGTTGGTGGCAAGACCGGCCTTGACGATGCTCTCGATGGCGCGCTTGTTGGGCACCGGCAGGGCGCCGGGCAGGCCCAGGCACACCGGGCACACGTTGGCGTTGGGCTCGTCATCGTGGCTAAGCTTGCAATTGCAGAACATCTTGGTATCGAGTGCGGTGAGCTCGGTATGGATCTCCAGGCCGATCACGGCCTCCCAATCCTGCAGGACCTCGGAAAGCTCCTTCATTACAGCTCGCCTCCCTTCCCGGCAAAATCGGGCGCGACGGAAAGCGCGGGCGCACCCGTGGCGGCATCGGCAAAGCCGCGCTCCAGGGCGCGGGCAAACGTGAGCAGCTGACGGTCCTTAAACGCCGGACCCACCAGCTGGGCAGAAACAGGCAGCTGAGTATCCTCGCCCAGGCCCAGCGGCACCGAGATACCGCCGTTGCCGCAAATGTTGAGCGAGATAGTGTACAGATCGGAGAGGTACATCTGCGTGGGGTCGCTGATCTCGCCAAACTTAAAGGCCGTGCGCGGCGAGGCGGGCATGAGGATGGTGTCCACCTTGGCATACGCGGCGTCGTAGTCCTGCGTGATGAGCGTGCGGGCCTTTTGCGCGGCGTAGTAGTACTTGTCGTACACGCCCGAGCTCAGCAGGTAGGCGCCGAGCATCTGACGGCGCTTGGCCTCGGCGCCAAAGCCGTGGGCGCGCGAGAGCGAGCTTTGGTCGGACAGGTTGGCGCAGCCCTCCTCCTGATAGCCGTAGCGAATGCCGTCGAAGCGGGCCAGGTTGGAGAACGCCTCGGCCGGGCCGATGACGTAGTAGGCGGCGATGGCGGCGTCCAGGTGAGGCAGGTCGACCTCGACCAACTCGGCGCCCTGGTTCTGCAGCTCCTGGGCAGCGCGCTGAACAGCGGCCTTGACCTCGGGCGTCAGGCCCTCGGCCTCCATAAACGCAGGGATAACGCCCACGCGCTTGCCCTCGATGCTGTCGTTGAGATGCTCGGTAAAGTCGACGGCGCAATCCTGGCTGGTGCAGTCGTACGGATCGTGGCCCGCGCCGGTAAGCGCGTTCATGGCCAGCGCGACATCCTCGACCGTGCGGCCAAAGGGGCCCACCTGGTCGAGCGACGAGCCAAAGGCAACCACGCCGTAACGGCTCACGGCGCCATACGTGGGCTTAAAGCCCACCACGCCGCACAGCGACGCCGGCTGACGGATGGAGCCGCCGGTGTCCGAGCCCAGCGAGAGCGCGACCTCGCCCGCGGCGACGGCGGCAGCGGAACCGCCCGAAGAGCCGCCGGGCACGCGCTCGGTATCCCAGGGGTTGTTGGTGCGGTGGAACGCCGAGCTCTCGGTAGAGCTACCAAAGGCAAACTCGTCCATGTTGGCCTTGCCCATGGGCAGGCAGCCGGCATCGAGCATGCGCTGGACGCAGGTGGCAGTGTAGACGCTCTGGTAGTTCTCGAGCATGCGAGAAGCGCAGGTGGTGCGCGTGCCCACGAGGTTCATGTTGTCCTTGATGGCCAGCGGCACGCCCGCGAGCGGGGGCAGCGGCTTGCCTGCGGCACGGTCGGCATCCACGCGCGCGGCGGCCTCGAGCGCAAGCTCGGGCGCCACCTGCAGGAATGCCTGAACCCCGCCCTCGCGCGCCTCGATGGCGGCAAGGGAGGCCTGGGCCACCTCGGTAGCGGTAAAGTCGCCGGCGGCAACGCCCGCAGCGATCTGGGCGGCGGTAAAGGAATCGAAGCTCTGCGCCATTACTCGCTCTCCCCCTCTCCCAAAATGGACGGCACGCGGAAGTAGCGGTCGCGCGCGCTGCCGGCGTTTTCGAGCGCAACGTCGAGCGGCAGGTCGCGCTCGGGCTCGCGCAGGTCGTCGCCCATCACGTTGGACAGGCTTCCGATAGGATGGAACGTGGGCTCCACGTCGGGCAAGTCATATTGCAAGACGGGCTCGAGCATCTGGACGGCGTCGTTCATGTAGGACGTCATCTGAGTGAGCTCGTCATCGGTCAGTGCGATCTTTGCGTACTCGGCGATGCCGCGCACGTCTTTCTCGCTGAGTGCCATAGGCGCTCCCTTCCGCATAACAGATAAACCGCTCTAGTATACAAGGCAACGCCGCTTGGAGCAGGTGCTTTACCCAAATGCAGCGAAAACGTAACGAGGGCGGCGTTTGACAGGCGGCGGGCTGGCGGTTCTGCAACGAAACCGCACCGTCCATAGCGAAAACCGTCTCGTCCGCAGCGAAGACCGTCCCGCCCGCAACGAAAACCATCACAACATTCGACGCTTTTCGCCAAAATCGCGATTTTCATCGAATGTTGTGATGGTTTGGAAGCCCCCGACCACCACAAAGGTGCCTGTCCCCTTTGTGGTGGTTCTGGAGAATGTCTTATGCCGAGGCCTTGGCCTTACGGCGCTTGCGGACCGCGTGGATCACGATGTCCAGCAGCAACAGCACAATGGCTACGACCACGATGAGCACGGCAAACTCGCGCTTGCCCCAGTGGCGGCCGGCCAGCGACTTTTGCTTGTCGACGTCCTTCTTGTTGTACTTGGTACGCACGCAATGCACCAGCAGGCGATGGTCGTTCACGCCATAGGGCGTGCAGGTGACGAGCGTCACCTTGTCGGCTCCGGGCTCGATGGCCAGCGACTCCATCTCCTCGGGCAACACGACCTCGGAGTCCACCATCTTGTAGGCGAGCGTCTTGTTCATGGTGTGCAGCAGCACCAGGTCGCCGGGCTCCAGCGAGTGGATGTCGTCGAACATGCTCAGGTTGCGCATGCCCGAGTGCGCGGTGAGCACACAATGCGTCGAGGTACCGCCCACCGGTAGGCTCGTGCCCTCCAGGTGGCCGACGCCCGCCATGAGGACTTCCTCGCTCGTACCGTGGTAAATGGGCATGCTCACGTCGATAGAGGGGATCTCGACCCAGCTCATCATGGGGTCGCGGTCAAAGATGAGCTGCTGGGCGTAGGGCTCGATCTGGTCGGCGGGAAGCTCGGTGGCCTCGCCCGCCAGCTGCTCGTTAAAGGAGCGCGCCTGGAGCAGGATGCGCTCGCGCTCCTCTTCCGACAGCGCGTCCACGGTGCTGGACACGGTGCTGATCTGGTTGAACACGCCCGAGGCTTCGAGCCGGTCCAAGATCCACGGCCAGGTCATAAGGCCCACGCCGATAAGGATGATGACGATGGTGATGAGGCGGTCGGCCCAGCGCGGCAGTCGCTTGCGACGACGCTTAGGTTTTGGTTGAGGTTTGGGCTGGGGGCTTGAGCCGCCGTTGGCCGCGGCGTTATTGCTCTTCATGTGTTTGGCGCCCTGCACCATCGCCGGTCACTCCTCTACAACTCAAGTTGTCTAAACAAATAATAGCCGATTAGCGAGCTCATGCGCCGGACAACGCAGCCTGGCAGCATTGCGCAGCGCGAGTATGGGCCCGCATTTGCGTTTTCAAAATATCCTGAATCGGCGGGGCGATTCGGGATACAATAACTACAGGAAACGACGCACCCCGCGTAAGTGTTCGAAAGCGCGGGCGACCAGTTTCCGACGTTGTTAAATGCCCGGTCCTCTAACCCCGGGCATTCTTATTTGCGCTTGTTGCGGCGCAAATGCCTTCTACCGTCCGCACCGCGCGTGCGCCTACGGACCTTAAACCAAACCTCATACGAGTCAAGAAACGCGATGACGAATGTGCCCACCGCCGCAAGGGCGGCGAGCGCGTTAAGGAATTTCAGCATTTGGGGACCTCCGATCGAGTCGTCGGCCGCCCGCGCACGGAATGCGTCGCAAGGCCATTTTACTGCGAGTGTATGCACCCACAGCTGGTAAACGCGATAATTGCAAACATCTGTTCGATATTCATATGCTTGATCCATCGGACGATGGAGGCTGGCTGCGTTATCCCAAAAGAACGGGGCAAACTCCAATGCGGAGTCTGCCCCGAAAAGAGAATGGCAAAGCAAGAACGTCGATGGACGAGAAAAGTGTCCGCAAGTCTCATGGCCATCACATCCCACCTGCCAAAGGGATGGGTGAGCGAGCGTTACTCCTGCTCGGACTCCTCGGCCTGCTTACGGCTGCGGATGAGGTGCGCCACGCCGATGCACAGCACCGCGCCACCAGCGATCCAAGTGAAGGTCACACCGTTGAGACCGGTCAGCGGGAGACCAGAGCCCTTCTTGTTCTGGATGGTGACGGGGATCTCGGTCGAATCAACTTTTTCATCGAGATCAGTGGTAACCATATCAGAGGTGTCAGTTACCTTGAGATTCGTCAGTTTACCGGTTGTCGGATTGTACGTAGGCGTCACCGTAATTTCGAAGTCTGCGATGGTGTTGTAGCCCGCAGGCGTCTTGCTCTCAGAAATCAGATATGTGCCTGCAACAAGGCCAGGAATAGAGACCGTGTTATTCGTTCCTTTGGTTTCAAACGTATAAGCTTGCTTCTCGTCATCGGTGAAGCTGCCGTCTTGCTTCAGCCATTTAGCGACTTCATTAGTTGCCCCTTCCTTGATCATTTTGACCTTAAAGCCAGCAACGAGATTTGCGCTCGAATCATTCGGATCGGTCTTGGTGATATTGAAGCCGAAGACATAGTCGGTGACTTCCTTTGATTCGGAAGTGCCGGTACCCTTAGGCGACATGGGATCGTTGGAATAGACAAGTTTGACCTCATTGGTGTTGCCGGTGGCCGTGTATTCGGCATCGCTGGTGAGCTTAGCTCGATAGGTCACAACGACCTTGGAGGTTCCATCAAGAGTCTCACCCACGGAATTTGCAGCAGCCTTGAGATCCTCGAAGTAGACCTTCAAATCTTGACCTGTCTTATTGTTTGAGTCGTCCGTAGTATCCGTAACCGTCACAGTGTAATTGCCAGATGCGTCAATCTTTTTGCCGTTGATAGCAACAACAACAGAGCTCTGATCTGCCTTCAGTCCAACAGAGAGATGGTCCTGGAACTCATACTGGTACTTAGCATACGTGGCAATATTGGCCGCAACAGTACCAGTCAACTTGTAGTCGATTACCTGACCAATCCAGGCGTCGCCCACGTTCTTCCAGTCATCCGTTGTAGCGTTATCGGCCGTCTTGTCCTTAGTGTCATCGAGAATCTGCTTATCGACGGTAGGAATGCTGGTCTTCTCGGTAACGGTCACGCTGCTACCGCCGACAACGGCGAAGATGGGCGAGGTACCCGTGTTCTTCTTTGCCGCTTCGGAAGTGCTAAGGGAAGACTCATCGGTCAGGAACAGGTAGTAACCCGTCTTGGGGGAATTTTTATCATCTTTAGGCACAGTAAAACTATCGCCTGCCGAGAACGAATTGCCCGTAGCTTTAACGTTCTTTTTAACAATAGCAGCAATCTTGTTGAGAAGGTGATTCTTATTAACAACAGTCTCAGCAGTAATGCCGGTAACGTTCTTAGTCAACCAATCGGCCACGTCCTGGGCGGTAACAATACTAGGTTTGGGATTAGAAGTCTTATACGTTGAGTCCTCTTTAATAGCATTGATGATGGCCTCCTGGGTCGCAGAGTCATCAAATGCCCACTTGACGTTGGAGACGATCTTATCAGTCGCCCCCTCCCCAGTCGGATCCACGACATCGGCCTCGAAAATCTGGTAGGCCTTGTACTTCACACTGCCATTATCTTTGTTCTTATTGATCGTGATGCTATTGGTCGTAGCCGCCGGATCCGCAGCAAACGCCATGGTCACCGGGGCCATCACACCGCCGAAGCTCAGCGCTGCTGTGAGGCCGGCGGTTACCGCCAGGCGTGCGATGTTCTTGTTCATGCTCATCTTCTTTTCCTCCGTTTTCCGGTTGATTTCCATTCGATCGGTCATCGTGTGTCTGTTTCTAAGCATCTGCTTCGTTTCGTCTAGCCCCGCTCTCGGTGGGGCTGCCAGCTACTCTTTATGGCTGCCACCTCCCCGCTTGACCAGGAGCGCGACCACGATGAGCGCGGCTCCGGCGACCGCAACGGCGGCCGCGGTGAACATTGCCATATCGCCAGTCAAGGGCATAAAGCCTTCGGTGAAGATACTAGGGGGCGTGCCGGCGGGCGTGTTGATGAGCGACGCCTCCAGGCTGCCCGTCGACCCGTCCGCGCTGTCGGCGCGCAGGGGCGACTCGGCTGTGATGGTGAGCTTGGGCTTGGCGGCGGCCACCTGGTCGACGTCCAGGCCCTCGGCCTTGACTGTCACGGAGCGCGTGCCCCCAAAGGCAGTGTAGCCCTTGGGTGCCTTGAGCTCGCGGACCTCCAGCTTGCCCGAGTCCACGCCCGAGACGGCCACACGGCCGTCCTCGCCCGTGGTGACGGTGGCCTTGCCCTCCGCATCCCACGTGCTGTCGGCCGCTAGCGTACGACCGCGGTCGTCGACGATGCTCAGGACCGCTCCGGGCAGCGGCTTGTCGCCGTCGCTGCCGCGCTTAGTGAGCGCGAGATCCCAGGTGTAGGCGCACGCATCGTCGCTCGGCGTGCGGGTGAAGCCGGCGTCGCCGGACTGGTCGGCAAAGGGAGAGCGCGGGTAGCGCAGGTAGACCTCGTTGGGGTTGCCCTTCGCGATGCCGTGGTTGCACGCGCTGTTGAGCGGCGCGTTGTACACGGCGACCACGCGGGCGCCCGCGGTGAAGGCGTCGGCCCCGCCGAGCGCGGCGATGAGGTCGCCGGTGCGCACGGTGAAGGTCTTACCGTCGGCCGAGACCCTGCACTGGGCTGTGATATCGGTCCAGCCCTTCGCGGGCTCGGTGCCGGTGCGGCCGTCCTTATTGGTCGAGACAGCGTCGAAGCCGCCCTCGGCCCCCGACGCCACGTACACGCGCACACTCGCGGCCACCTTGGAGGGGTCGAGTCCCGCGCTCATGGTATCGACGAACTGCACCGTATAGGTGTCGTAGGCGGTGAGCCCCGCCGGAACCGTGGCCGAGAGGCGCCAGTACAGGTCGTCGGCGACCGTGGCGTCGGCGGCCTTCTGCCAGGCGACGGTGCTGTCCTCCAGCACGTGCTTAGCGACCTTGGGGGTCGCGGCCTTGGGCTTGACGGTGACGGCGCTGCCGCCCACAAGGGCCATGATCGGCGCGGTGCCGGCCTCGCCCTCGGCGATGGCGTCGTCGTCGGCGACGATGAGCCAGTAGCCGCAGGGCAGCTCGGCCGTCGTGCCCGCATTAAGGGCCTTGAACACGGCGCCAGAGCTCTGGAGGGAACGAGCGAGCTGTGCGCTCAGCGCGCTCGTAAGGTGGGAATCGGTGTTGAGCCACTCGGCAGCTTCCTGCGCGGTGGTCTGGGATTTGGACATGCCGGCGCTGTGCAGCACAGGCAGCGCGGCGTCGTGCACGGCATCGCTTGCCCAGGCGAGGTCGGTGGCGATTTTAACGTCTTTGTCGCCATCGATGACGTTGGCGCTAAAGATCTGGTAGGCGTCGTAGCTGCTCGCCACGGTGCCGCTCACCGTGATGGAACCGGTCGAGGTCGGCGCGGCCTGCGCGGAAGCGGGGAACACAACCGCGCAGGTGCCGATCAGGAGGGCAAGCAGCGCAAACAAGATCGGGAAGGAGCAAACTTTCTTATTCACGACGCTCACCTCCCTTCGCATTCGCCTTGCGACGAATGTACATCCAGGCTGCAGCAGCGCAAAGCACCGCCGCGCCGGCAAGGTACGTCAGCGTGACGCCCGACATACCAGAAAGGGGCAAAGAGGTGGAGTAGGTGTTGGTGAAGGTGGGAAGGCTTTGGCCAGCGCTGGTGTCCTCACCGTATTTAAGCGGTTGCTGCTTATCAGCGGAAATCTCTTTGCCCTTGGCATTGAAAATCTTGGTGTAAGACACTTCGCACTTAATCGTCTTATCAGACTGATCAGTTGCTTTGACCGTAATCTTGTAGACCGACTTGTCGTACGTGTAGTTCGTGAACGGTGCGGTCGGCGGCTGTTCGCGGACGTAATAGGTGAAGGTATTGCTTGCACCACGGCCGGTGGAGTCAGACTCGAGCTTGTTTAGCTTATCGAGTGTGTACTCAATCTTGTCGACGAAGCTCAGGGTCTGGGACTTCTTGTCGCCAGCCTTCGTATTAACCGTCTCAGCGTTATTAAAGTCCTCGTTATCCGCAAACTCGAGCGTAAACTCCTTCATCTCGCCACCCTTAACGACCTTAGTCGCCTTAGGAGTCCAGGAGCCGTACGAGTTGTACGGAGTGTATTCGTTAGTGAAAGTCACCGAGCTATCTTCACAGGCAATTGGATAATAGCCATCTCTATTCTGCACATTGTCCCATGAATTTGTGACACTCCACGCCCCAGATGACTTGTCGAGTTCACGCTTGGTCACATTGACGTTTTCAATCGTGTAGTTATGGATGTTGAGGGGTATCTGCCTGTTCGGGTTTTCTTTTGTCGGAACAGTCATGAGCTCGGTCTTTGTATCCTTAACCGATGCCACAATCTCATACACAGCAGAGTCATATGTGATGTCGGAGTCCTCGCCGGTATCTTCGACCAAGTAGTATGTGATTTTGTCAGCCGTACCGCTTGCTGCGAACTGTTCACCAAGCTCAAACGTGATGTTGCCGCTTGCATCATTATTTGCAGTTCCCACCTCAGCGCAAGCGTCGCGATTGAATTTCCCATTAACGAAAGGATCTTCCGAATCCTTGCGGTAGACCATAAAGGTGAACTCATTCCCAGTGAGCGTTTTGTTCTTATCAGTCTGCGAATCGATTAGCTTCTTGGTCGCCTTCAGCTTAAGGCTCGGGTAGACATACGTATCCGCAGGCTGACCCAAGTACAGATCGCCATTCGACATGATGCCACCGCCATGATCCCAGGAATAATTTCCGGTGATGAAGGTTGTCGCAGCTTTCTGCGCAGCCGTCGCCTCATCGCTTCCGGCTTGAACACCCGAAGTCAATCCTATGCTTTGATAAATCTGCACACCGCCATTGGCGGGAATATCAATCGGCTCCTTGAGCTCTTTACTTCCCGAATACTGGGCATCTCCGCCGCCGAGCATCTTGCCGATTACTGCCGCAATCGGATCCGTATGGCCCTTCTTTGCCGCAAGGAAGAAATCGACATGACCGTGCTTGCGAAACACCTCCGATTCGTATGCATCTCTATCTTCAGTCTTTTCACCACCACCACCTGAAAGATGGGGTTTAGCTTCATTGCCGGTATTTTTCTCCTTGTTGTAAACATTTTCTTTATTAAAATGATTATCATCATGCTCTTCGCCGGCAGACGAATTGCCAAAGATTGCCGTGCCCTCAGTGCTCGTTACCAACGTCTTGCCCGTGGGGCAGACTGCAACGCCGCCGCCGTAGCCGCCAGCTGTATTGGCGCTAATGTACGAGTTGTACACAAAGAGCCTGCCAGCATTAGATGCTGCAACATTCGAATCACCCTGAACAAAGATGCCGCCGCCGCCCCAGTCAAAGCGAGACATGCAGTGGTTATTAGTGATGTAGA
>UQXT01000026.1 GCA_900545075.1 uncultured Collinsella sp.
ATCGTCGGGCGGGGTCGGAGGGCCCTGCGTTTACATACTCGCCGAGGCCACTCGTCTTCTTGCTGCGGGTGCTTGGTGTGAAATTAAGTTGCGGTGAAATAGTTCCTGCTTAGCCCGCAAATGGCTGAATCTAAGAACTATTCCACCGCAACTTACTGAATGGGGGCTCTTGGCTGCTACTTGCACTGATATTTGTCCTGAAATGGCTGGTCGTTAGGGGTTGCTACCGGTAGTTGCGGTAGGGTTGGGGCAGATTCTAACTAGAAATGGTGGTCGCTACCGGTTGTTCTCGGCATACTCGCCTCATTCGATTACGGTCACCACATGAAAGGAACTGCCATGGATCTTGCGATGGCGCAGCGGCTCGTTGATCGCCGCAAGGCTGCCGGGCTTTCTCAAGAGGCGCTTGCCGCCCAGCTGGGTGTGAGTCGTCAGGCTGTCAGTAAATGGGAGCGCAGCGAATCCTCGCCCGATACCGATAACCTTATTGCGCTCGCCGCGCTGTATGGCGTGTCGCTGGATGAGCTGTTGTATGGGGAGGCGGTGGATAGCACTGACAACTCGCAGGCTGATGATGAGGCACAGGACAGCGGCGCCGGCACCAAAGCTTCAGATGAGGCTGAAGAGGTTAAAGCTTCTACTGAGCACGCTGATTGCAGCGATAAGCCACTTGTCGATATTTCCCTCGCGCGCGGCATCCACGTTATTGATCCCAACAAAGGCGAAGAGGTTCATGTTGGCTGGAGTGGCATCCATGTGTCTAGCGAGCGCAAGGGTGAAGAGGTCCATGTGGGGCCAGGCGGATTGCATATCGATACGCTTGAGGACGATGGACATAGCGTGCATACCAATGACGACGGCACCGTCACCATCGACGGCGAGACGTTTTCCAGCTGGAAGGAAGCACACGACAAGCTCGACCATCATGGCAAGCATTTCCACACCAAGGTCGGACGTACATGGAACAAACTCCCCTTCCCCGCGCTTGTCGCCCTCGCCTATCTGGTGCTCGGCATTGTCTACGGCACATGGGCTACGGGACTCTTCCTCGTCTTTTTGATTCCCGTCTATTACGCGCTTGGCGACTTTATCGACCAACGCCACTTATCTAAGCTGATCGATGTCGTCTATTCGGTCAGTGCCGAGGCATGGTTCCTCTACATGTGGCTCTGCCTGAAACGACCCCATCCCGCCTGGGTAATCCTCATCACCATCCCGGTCGTAAAAGCACTCATGCGTTGGTGCCGTAAACAATGGAAGCATCGCAAGCGAGCCTAAACCATCCCAGCCCGACAGCAGCACCCAACTAGTACTCCCCCGAACCATCCCTCCTAAGTTGCGGTGATATAGTTCCGGTTTTAGCCTTGAGTAGTCGAGTTTAGGAACTATTCCACCGCAACTTACGAATGATCGGAGCGGCTACAGCACAAGCGTCGGCGTTCGTTTGATGGTCCACCACGAAAAGGGGCTATCTACTACGTTTAACTCGATGGGGCCAACCATGACCGCCTTTTTCGAAAATCGACAGGCCTTCTACCTGCGGTTTTATTTTCCGTTTTGCCGGCATGGTTGAGGATATCCAATTAAACGTAGTAGATAGGCCCGTTTTGTGGCATACGACCCATTCAAGTCCAATCTCGAAGGCTAAAGAGAGCCTCTCATCAACGCTTGCGGGCAAAAACCAAATAGAATGAAAGGCAAATGGGAAGCCCGTTTGACGAGCGGAGGACATATGCGCGACGTAGCCGAAAGCGACTGGAAGCTGTTTAAGAAAATGCTTCCTCAATGGCAAGAACGTTATATGGAAAAGCTCATCGGCCAGTACGTTGAGATACTGAACGGCGACAGCGAAGCGTCCAGTAGATTTTGGGCACTAGAAGAGCGCCTCAATAGAGACAAGCTGTCCTCAGGCGTAATTGCAAACGACATTCGCCGCAGCACAATGCACCGCGAGATAGCCAATTTGCTTATCGACAGCGTGATCACCCTTGACGACCTTGACGGTTTTACCGAGGACATTAAGAGCTATGCGCAGCACTGGATTGGCCAGTAAGGGCACTGAGCGACAAATATCCCCAGCAAAACGGGGCAAACGCCGGGCCACCTAATGGTTGCCCGGCGTTTGGCCAGATAAAACCTGCCAAAATAAACCTGTCCCTTTTTGGCAGGTTACTCGGCACTCTTGAGGGCGCCGACCATGTCGATCTTGTTGAGGGTACGATTGGTGGCGAGGTTGACGATAAACGTAAAGCCAAAGGAAAGCACCACGGCGAGCACGTAGCTTAGCGGCTCGACCTCGACGTCAAAGTACAGCGACGGCATCTGCAAAATGTACGTAAAACTCTCGGCCAGCAAGCCGCCCAGCGGCACGCCCAGCGTAGCGCCGATCGCCGTGAGGATCAACGTCTCCTTGTTGACGTAATGGTGCACCTCACCGCGACGGAAGCCCAACACCTTAATGGTCGCCAGCTCGCGCTCGCGCTCGGAGATATTCGTGTTGGACAGCGTAAACACCACCACAAACGACAGGCACGCCGCCATAAAGGTCACAAGCACCACGACAGAATTGATAATCGTAAAGTTCGCTTCATAGTTCTCCCAATGCTCGGCTGTGCTCGAAATCGTGAGCCAACCGTCACTCTTAAGATTCTTGCTAAACGCAATCTGGTCGGCCGACGAGCCCTTAAGCAGCACAAAGACGCCGTTAGGACGCGCGCTTCGACCAAACGCGCGCTCATAGGTGCCCTGCGTCGTGTAAAGCGTGTTGCCCAGATAGTTGAGCGAAATGTCGCTGACCTTGACCTTGGCAACATTGAGCGACGAATCCTGGACGTGTGCCGTATCGCCCGGCTGAATCCCCAGCACCAGCTGTGAACTTTTGCTCAGATACACGTCTCCGTCACGCAAAGACAGCGGCTCTTTGGACTCATCCTCCAGGCGCACGTAATCGCCCAAGTCACTCGTGCGGTCATCGGGCACCACGATCAGCTGCACGGTCTCGCTCTTGCCGCCAAACGTAAAGGTGACGTTGTCGGTCATAATCGGCAGGGTCGAGGTCACGGTCACGTTGAAATCATTGGCCGCGCTGCGCTCATCCAATGCCGCGCACGTCTGCGAAAAATCGTCGGGATTGGCGACCGCCAGCAGGTCGTAGCGCGTGATATGCCCGTACTGTTTGGGCGAAAGCGCCACCGACGTATCGCGGATGCCCATACCGCAGATCACGAGCGCCGTGCAGCCGGCGATACCGAAGATGGTCATAAAAGCGCGCTTTTTGTAGCGGAACAGGTTACGTGCTGCCACCTTGTTCAAAAAGCCCATGCGGCGCCAGATAAAGCCGATGCGCTCGAGCAAGATGCGCGAGCCAGCGCGCGGGGCCTTGGGACGCATAAGCGAGGCCGGGGTCTCGGCCATCTCGTGGCGGCAGGCGATAATCGTAGCGCCCACCACGCCCACGGCAAACAGCGCCACCGAGACGATTGAGGACACGATGTCGTACGAAAGCAACATCTGGGGCAGCGAGTACATGTCGTCAAACACCGTAAACAGGAACAGCGGCAGGCCCACAAATCCGATGATGTTGCCGAGCACGCCGCCGATCAGACACGCCCACAGCGAGTAGTCCACGTATTTGGACAGAATACGCCCACGTGAATAGCCGAGCGCCTTGTACAGGCCAATAAGCGTGCGCTCCTCCTCGACCATGCGCGTGGCGGTGGTAAGGCTGATGAGCACGGCGACGATAAAGAAGATGAACGGGAACACCGTGGCGATGGCCTCAATTGACGAGCTGTCGCTCTCCACGCTCGAGTAGCTTGCGATGTTACCGCGGTCTTGGATGTACCAGGTGCATTCGCCCAGATCGGAAAGCTCGGCGCGGGCATCGGCAAAATGCTGGTCAGCGGCGGCGCGGCGCTGGTCCAACTCGGCCTGAGCCTGGGCGCGCTCTTCGCTGCCTTCGGCCATGCGATCGATGTTTCTCTGCTCAACCCCAAAGAGCATCTCCGCCTGGCGCTCGGCCGCGTCAAGGCTTGCCGGCGTGTCGACCGTCAGCTCCTGAGCGCGCGCCTTCTCACGCTCCTCGCGGATCTTCTCGATATCGCCCTTGACCTCATTAATCTTTGCCGCGTAGGCATCCGAATAGGAGTTGAGGCTCTTGGCTCCCTCGACGATTACGTGGACCGCGGAGTAGGAAGAAGATGTCGCGGCATCCTCGCTCACATAGAACTTATAGTCCGCCGCCGAAGCAGCGCGAAAGGCGTTGACTGTCGAGTCGGAGCTCACATCAGTGGGATCGAGGACCTCGGCCGTAATGGTGTAATCGCCCGCGGCAAACTGATCCTTGGCACTTTGGTTCGACGAGCTTGCGTCATTGGCGGCAAAACTCACCGTATCGCCGAGCTTTTTGCCCGAAGCCTTCAAGAACTTCGAAGTTACCGCGACCTCATCGGCGCTCTCGGGCAAATCGCCGTTCACGAGCACCGGCTGATCGATGTTCTCCTTGGAAAGACTCTGCACGACCACGCGCTCGCGCGTTGTGCCCACGGCGGTGCAGGCAGTCTCGGTGTAGATGCCCTCGGCCGTCTCGACGCCGTCGACCTCTTGGATAGCCGCGAGGTCGTCGCGCGTAAGGCCATAGGTCGACTGCACGTTAATGTCATAGACATTCTGCTGGTCAAAATAGGCGTCGACCGAATCGCACAAATCCTCGCAGCCTGCCTTAAGGCCGCACATCACGCTCACGCCAAGCGCGGTGATGACCACGATAGATAGGAAGCGCTTAAGACTGCCGCGGATTGTGCGGTAGATGCCACGGCGAAATACCGTCGGCACCATATCGTTTGAGCTTTGAGCAGTACGGTAGGTCGCGAACTCCCGGTCGCGACCCGCATGCTCCGTATCGTGGTTTTGACTGTTTTGGCGATCTTGGTCCATGGGCGCTACCACTCGATCGTCTCGATCGGCACGGGATTTTGCTGGACCGTCTCGCTCTCCACGCGGCCGTTCTTAAAGCGGATCAGGCGATCGGCCATGGGCGCGAGCGCGGAGTTGTGGGTGATGATAATGACCGTAATGCCCTGCTTGCGGCAGGTGTCCTGTAGCAGCTGCAAGATCTGCTTGCCGGTTTTGTAGTCGAGTGCACCCGTGGGCTCGTCGCACAGAAGCAACTTGGGATTCTTGGCCAGTGCGCGGGCGATGGACACGCGCTGCTGCTCGCCGCCCGAAAGCTGTGCGGGGAAGTTGGCGAGGCGCTCGCCCAGGCCAACCTGACGAAGCGTCTGTTCGGCATCAAGCGAATCGGGGCAGATCTGAGCCGCGAGCTCAACGTTTTCGAGGGCCGTCAAGTTGGGGACCAGATTGTAGAACTGGAAGACAAAGCCGACGTCGGCACGGCGGTATTCCACGAGCTGCGCCTCGTTGGCGGAGCTCACGTCGCGCCCGTCCACCGTCACAGTGCCGGAGGTTACCGTATCCATGCCGCCCAGGATGTTGAGCGCCGTGGTCTTGCCGGCACCCGAGGCGCCCAGGATAATGGCGAGCTCGCCGCGCTCAACGGTAAAGCTCGCGCCGTCGAGCGCGTGAATGCGGGCGTCGCCCTCGCCGTATGCTTTGATGACGTCTTTGAATTCGATATAGGCCATCGATCGGTTCCCATCTGGTCGGATAACTCTTTAGTATTACCCATTTCGCACCGACTAAAAAGGGACGGGTTTATTTTGGCAGGTTCTATATGGGGAAACGGCAGCTATAGATGAGGCGCCGGGGAGGCAGAGAAATCATCGATGGGGTCAGGCCGACCGCCAAACACAACGCACGCATCTCAATCTGTCAGCCAAATCATTCGAACAGCTGTTCGCTTCTATGATATGATTCCGCTATCTAAGCAGGCCAATACGCAGAAAGGCGGCCAACATGGCGTTCGACTTTAAGAAGGAATGCAAGGAGCTCTACAGACCTGCAAGCAAGCCGAGTATCATAACTGTCCCGCCTATGAGCTACGTTGCCGTTCGCGGAAAGGGCGACCCAAATACCGAAGGTGGCGAGTATCAAAATGCCCTGCCGCTGCTTTACGGCATCGCCTATACCGTCAAGATGTCAAAGAAAGGCTCAAGGAGTATCGAGGGCTATTTCGACTTTGTGGTACCGCCGCTCGAGGGCTTCTGGTGGCAAGACTCCCCGAGCGGCGACATAGATTATGTACGCAAGGACGATTTCAACTTTATCTCGTGCATCCGCCTGCCCGATTTCGTCACCCTAGATGACTTTGACTGGGCAGTCGCGGAAGCCACGACCAAAAAGAAACTGGACTTTTCCGCCGTCGAGCTGCTTAAAGTTGACGAGGGTCTCTGCGTTCAATGCATGCACACCGGGCCCTACGGCAGCGAGCCTGCGACCGTAGACGCCATGCATGAATATGCGACCGAGCAGGGCTATGTCCCCGACTTCTCAGACACCCGTCTACATCACGAAATCTATCTCTCCGATCCACGCAAATGTGCACCGGAGAAACTAAAGACTGTGGTTCGTCATCCTATCAAGCGCGCTGAATAGCATGGGGCGCCGCCCCGCGCATCAGGTTTTAGGCCAGTCAACCAACTACCCCAAGGTCATCCGGCAGTTTCCTTGACGGAGGCCATCGTATCTTATAATCTTGTGTTGCTAAAGCTGGAAAGCCTCTCAACGATGCGCAACTCCAGCTCTTTTTATATCAAGAGGCTTAAATGAAATACCAGAAGTCGTGGATATCCATCAACGAACAGATAGCACTATTGACAGAAAACAAGGGTCTTAAGTGCTCCGATCAAAGCAAACTCGAGCGAGCTTTGGTCGAAGTCGGCTACTACAGGCTGTCGGCCTACTGGTTTCCCTACAAAACCAAATGCAAGTCCGGGATTACCATCTTTCGCGAAGGCACGACATTCGAAACCATCATCTGCACGTATGAATTTGACCGAGCCCTCCGGCAGTTAATGTTTGATGCGGTCGGCAGAATTGAGATCTACCTCAGAAGCAGAATTGCCTATCTTGCCTCTGAAGAATGCGGGCCTTTCTGTTACCCAGATGTCGCCATAACGAGGCTCAAGAGAGAATTCTCTGCTGCAAAGAAAAACGAACAGTACATTAAACATTTTGTGGCCAAATATGGTGACGAGCAGGAGCTGCCGCCCTATTGGATGATGGTGGAATGCGTCACGATGGGCACGATTGAACTGCTTTATTCTGAAATGTCACCACAAACGAAAGCAACAATTGCAAACGAGTTTGGCGTGAGAGTTCCCATCCTCAAGAATTGGATTTCTGTACTCCGCGTCTCCAGAAATGCTTGCTGTCATCACTCTAGAGTTTGGAACAGAACATGGGGCGTAAAGCCCATAATTCCCAAAGCGTGGAAAGGATTTCAAGGCTCCAACGACAAGACCTTTGCCGTCTTAGCCGTTCTTTACTACATGCTAGAGAGCATTGGCGAATCGGCCCAATGGCGGCACAACCTTGAAGAGTTAATCACGAAGTTCAGCGACATTCCGCTAGAAAAAGTCGGCTTTTGCAAAATCTGGCGCGAGACGGCTCCGTGGGCGTAGCTTATTGGGTGATTTTAACTTGGCAGCGCGTCCGAAGAGCTCGTTCCGCCATTCAATCTCAGGGCGGAATCCAGTCGGGATTCAATTTCAGCAAACGGCATCATCCGGAAACCGATATGTAAGGCTGCATAAATCGTTTCCGTTTGCCTAACAAAATGACCGCTCGGCTAACAAGCTCGACCCATGTCCTCACGCGATGGTACTGTTCTCTAGAGTTCTTATTAGAGAGGGGTGCTCCATGGAGATCACCATCAATCGCGAAATTGGGAAGCTCGGACTTCCCAGGCATCTTGTGCTTGGCATGGATCCAGGAATTGCAAGCTGCGGATTCGCACTTATCGACACGGCCAATCATGAAATCCTGGATTTGGGCGTCAGATTATTTGACTCTCCAACTCATCCTAAAACGGGACAAAGCCTTGCGGTTATTCGCAGGGGCTTCCGCTCTACCCGTCGAAACATTGACCGTACCCAGGCGCGCTTGAAGCACTGTCTCCAAATCCTCAAGGCTTATGGCCTCATCCCCCAAGACGCCACCAAAGAGTACTTCCACACCACAAAAGGCGACAAGCAGCCGCTCAAGCTTCGCGTTGATGGTCTTGACCGCCTGCTCAACGATCGCGAGTGGGCACTAGTCCTTTACTCCCTCTGCAAGCGCCGTGGATACATCCCCCACGGAGAAGGCAATCAGGACAAATCAAGCGAAGGCGGCAAGGTTCTATCTGCCCTTGCGGCCAACAAGGAAGCAATTGCGGAGACCTCGTGCCGTACCGTTGGCGAATGGCTCGCTCAGCAGCCTCAAAGTCGCAATCGTGGCGGCAATTACGACAAGTGTGTAACGCACGCCCAGCTTATCGAAGAAACTCATATCCTATTTGATGCTCAACGCTCATTTGGCTCCAAATACGCTTCGCCGGAATTTGAGGCCGCATATATCGAGGTTTGCGATTGGGAGCGTTCGCGCAAAGACTTCGACCGCCGCACGTATGACCTCGTTGGCCACTGTTCATACTTCCCAACAGAAAAACGAGCTGCACGCTGCACGCTTACGAGCGAACTCGTTTCGGCCTATGGCGCACTCGGCAACATCACCATCATCCACGAAAACGGGACCTCTCGCGCCCTGAGCGCTACGGAGCGTGATAAGTGCATTGCAATCCTGTTCTCGTGCGAGCCAATTCGAGACAACAAAGATTGTGCTGTTAAATTCGGCGCCCTCAGAAAAGCGCTCGACCTTAGTTCCGGCGATTACTTTAAGGGAGTTCCAGCTGCCGACGAAAAAACGCGCGAGGTGTACAAGCCCAAGGGATGGCGCGTGCTCCGCAATACCCTCAATGCAGCCAACCCCATTCTCCTGCAGCGTTTACGCGATGACCGCAATCTCGCCGATGCCGTTATGGAGGCGGTAGCATATTCCTCGGCCCTTCCCGTACTCCAAGAGCAGCTTCAGGGGTTACCGCTCTCGGAAGCGGAGATAGAGGCGCTTTGTAGGCTTCCCTATTCATCCAAAGCTCTTAACGGCTATGGCAACCGTTCCAAAAAAGCACTCGACATGCTGCTCGATTGCCTCGAGGAGCCTGAGGTCCTCAACCTTACGCAGGCCGAAAATGACTGCGGTCTGCTGGGACTGCGCATCGCTGGCGCCCAGCTCGAGCGCTCCGATCGCCTGATGCCCTATGAGACCTGGATCGAACTTACCGGTCGGACAAATAACAATCCCGTCGTCATTCGCTCCATGTCGCAAATGCGAAAAGTGGTCAACGCCGTCTGCCGCAAGTGGGGCGTGCCAAACGAAATCCACGTTGAGCTTGATCGAGAGCTCAGATTGCCTCAGCGCGCAAAAGACGAGATTGCCAAGGCCAATAAGAAGAATGAGAAAAATCGTGAGCGCATTGCCGGGCAAATCGCTGAACTGCGTGGCTGCACGGCAGATGAGGTCACGGGCAAACAGATAGAGAAGTACCGCCTGTGGGAAGAGCAGGAATGCTTCGACCTTTACACGGGCGCTAAAATCGAAGTCGATCGCCTAATTAGCGACGACACCTACACGCAGATCGACCATATCCTGCCGTTCTCTCGCACGGGAGAAAACTCGCGCAACAACAAAGTCCTGGTCCTCGCCAAAAGCAATCAGGACAAACGCGAACAGACGCCTTACGAATGGATGTCCCACGACGGCGCGCCTTCATGGGATGCTTTTGTGCGTCGCGTTCAGGAAAACCAGAAACTCAGCCGTCGCAAAAAGAACTTCCTGCTGGAAAAAGACCTTGATACCAAGGAAGGCGAATTCTTAGCACGCAGCTTCACCGATACTGCCTATATGTCACGAGAGGTATGCGCTTACCTCGCCGACTGCCTGCTGTTCCCCGATGATGGCGCAAAGGCACATGTTGTTCCTACCACTGGTAGAGCGACCGCATGGCTGCGTCGCAGGTGGGGGCTTAACTTTGGTTCGAATGGCGAAAAAGACCGCTCGGACGATCGTCACCATGCCACCGATGCTTGTGTGATTGCAGCATGTAGTCGAAGCCTCGTGATTAAAACCGCTCGAATCAACCAAGAGACACACTGGAGCATAACCAGAGGTATGAACGAGACCCAACGCCGCGATGCCATCATGAAGGCTCTCGAAAGTGTTATGCCCTGGGAAACCTTTGCGAACGAAGTACGCGCGGCGCACGATTTCGTCGTACCCACACGCTTTGTCCCGCGCAAGGGAAAGGGCGAGCTATTTGAGCAGACGGTCTATCGTTATGCCGGCGTCAACGCACAGGGTAAAGACCTCGCTCGCAAGGCAAGCTCCGATAAGGACATCGTCATGGGCAACGCCGTGGTGTCGGCAGACGAGAAGTCGGTCATCAAAGTGAGCGAAATGCTGTGTCTGAGGCTCTGGCATGACCCAGAGGCCAAGAAGGGGCAGGGCGCTTGGTACGCAGACCCCGTCTATAAGGCGGACATTCCTGCACTTAAGGATGGAACATATATTCCCAGAATTGCAAAGCAAAAATATGGGCGGAAGGTCTGGAAAGCCGTTCCCAATAGCGCTTTAACTCAAAAACCACTCGAAATATATCTGGGTGACCTCATTAAAGTCGGGGATAAGCTCGGTCGCTACAATGGCTACAACATTGCAACGGCCAATTGGTCCTTTGTTGACGCTCTCACGAAAAAGGAGATTGCATTCCCCTCGGTTGGAATGCTCTCAAACGAATTGCAACCGATAATTATTCGCGAGAGCATTCTCGATAATTAAGGCCAATAGGGGCGGTTTAACTTCCAAAAATCGCCCCTTCCCTATATGCGTTTACCTATTTCCAATTTCCGCATTACAGCAATGTTTATGACGGGGTCTTCTGGCTGTAGCGAATCGCCTTGCACACACATCCTTCCGAAGGCAATAGACTTAGCTTAGCGAAATGCCCTCTGATTGTCTGGCCTTGAGCACGCGTCCTTCCCCAAGGTGATACGCTGTATCTCGCATTGACGTACAGCTCGCCATTGTCTTGAGCACGCGCCCTTCCCCAAGGTGATACGCTATGTGCGCACAGAAAAGCCCCTTTAACAGGGGCTTTTCTGTTTCAAGCCTCAAAAAAAGAAGACTGATTCGACCTCAGATCTACATCTGCGATTCATTTTTTCGAAACGAAATGCGCTGGCACGTCGCGCTTCACACAAGAAAAGAGCCGTATTCGGCACAGAGATTTATGTACTTTTCTTCACAATCGAATCAATCCTTAGGCGAAAAATCGCTCAAAAGGACCCGCCTAAATGCTATTCATAGCTACCGTTTACGGAATACTGGCTAACACTCACCCAAAAAAGTTCGCCCCGCCCAATCCGAAGATTGAACGGGGGTTACTTTACGGGTAAGCCACTTAAGTGGCTCCCCTTGTCTGGAGCCGCGCCCTTCCCCAAGGTGAGCTGCTTTCGACTTAGCTGTATTGTAACGCTAATGCGGGAAGGTCGTCGACAAAATGGCCCAACGGACAATACTTATCCAGAGCAAGGCCCACCTCTGCATCAAGAACGGCCTATTGACAATCACCGTGGACGACCGCAGCTCCACCATTCCCCTCGAGGACATTTGGGTCGTCATCGTCGAATCCCATCGAACCACGATGACGGTCGCCTGCATGTCGCAGCTTAACGACGCGGGAATAGACGTCATGATCTGCGGGCGCAATCATATGCCCAATGGTCTTATGCTCCCCATGGGAGCCCATTCACGCCATGCACGCATCGTCGAGGATCAGCTTGCCATGAGCCTTCCGTTTAAAAAGCAGCTTTGGAAACGAATTGTTCAGGCAAAGATACTCAACCAAGCGGCGGTTCTCACAGAAATGGGGTTGTCTACAGGCCCTCTTCCGTCTTATGCCAAAACCGTTCTTTCGGGCGACACGGACAATCGAGAAGGCGCGGCTGCCTCCGCGTACTTTAAAGCCCTCATTACCGATGGAACAAGACGTAACAGCATGCAGAGCTCCGCTCTCGACTACGGTTACAGCGTCTTGCGCGCGGGCATCGGAAGAGCAGCCGTTGGTGGTGGATGGCTCGTATCCCAGGGGCTTCACCATCACAGCGTTTACAACGCGTTTAATCTTGTCGACGATCTTATTGAACCGTTCCGCCCTCTCGTCGATCTAATTGTTATGAGCTACGGCGTTGCAGAGCCTTTGGGCCAGCGCGACAAAGCGTTGCTCGCCCGCGTATTTGAGCACGTCATGACTATCGACGGAAAACGTTGCGGCTGTCAGCAGTGCATAGAGACAACGCTCTCTTCACTCAGAACTGCCGTTCTCGAAAAGGATCCTAAGAGGCTGTTGTTGCCCGAGCTAAATGGGCTCGAGATGGTAACTGTTGAATAGGGAGGAGCCATGAGAGTTATGAGGTTATTGGTTCTGTTCGATCTTCCAACGGGAAGCAAAGCCGAGCGTCGGCAGTATAGCGACTTTCGAAAGTTTCTGATTAACGACGGATACCATATGGAGCAGTTTTCGGTGTATTCACGCCTGTTGGTGACTCGCGAATCCGCAGCGGCGCATATCGCTCGCCTTAAGCTGAATCTTCCAAGCGCTGGAGAGGTCACCGTTATCGAAATGACCGAAAAGCAATACGAAGACCGAATGGTCCTTCTGAGCGAGCACAAGGAGCAGCCCGTTGAGCAGGGCGCGCAGTTAACGCTTGTGTTTTGACGTGGCCGCCTCATGCGCGCTTGACCTCCCCGGTCTTGGACGGCTTGCGGTGTTGGGCAGCGTGTTTGGCATGGTAGGCGGCGCCTTTGCCTGGTGCCTTGCCCACGCCAAGACCCTTGCGGCGCGGCTGCTCCCCAACCCCTATGTGCGCATCGCCGTTATGGGGCTTATGCTGTCAGCGATTCTGCTCGCACCCATCCTGATTGGCTGCGAAGTCTTCGGCTTTGGCAATCTGCCGATGTTCTTTATTGTCTGTGTCGTGGCTTACCTGATCAACATGGATAAGTCTATCTACGCCCTGCAGGAGCGGGCATAGATAGATGTCCAAAGCAAGTAGTCTCAACCGGAAACGGCGTCCCACTCTGAGGCTGTATTCCGGGACACGGTTTCCGCTTGGAACGCCATTCGGAAAGCGCATCCCGCTTTAAAACGGAATTCCGAGACGTGGTTTCCGTCTGAGTCTCCATTCGGAAAGCGCGTCCCGTTCTTTCACGGCGTCTTGGCTATGCAAAGTGCCCTGGCGTTATTCCTCGTACGCGCCCTCAAGCCGGAGCAGCCACTCCTTGCGATCAAGCCCGCCGGCATATCCGTTGAGCGATCCGTCGGCCGCCACCACGCGATGGCACGGCACGATAATCGAAACAGGGTTGCGAGCGACCGCAGCCCCCACCGCACGAGGAGACACAACGGGATCCTCATTTCCCGGTGCACGGTGTCGAGCCGCAACACGTTGGGCGATCTCGCCATACGTAGCGACCTCGCCACGCGGAATAGAAAGCAGCTCAAACCAAACTTCACGCTGAAACGCCGTACCGATCATATGCAACGGCGGCGTAAACCGAGGTTCCTGCCCTGCAAAATAAGCATTCAGCCAAGCCCAGGAACGCTCAAGCACCGAAGAGGCCGCACCATTTGCCGGATTCGCCGACAACATGCCACCAATACCGGAAACCGCGTCGGCGCCTTCAACATGTTCGGAGTCTTCCCGGAGAAGCGTGGAGCCAAAGTGCTCCTGTCCCTCAAACCAAAGCCCCGTCAGACCGCGGCCATCAGCGGCAAGCAAGATTTCGCCCAAAGGCGAGGCAAACGTCGTCGTGACCACCAGCGGCTCCTTTCAAAACTTCGCAAACATAATACCGCGAATTGTGCAGACAACCCCAATCGACCCCAAAGTCACCCAAGGCAGCAGGCGCGCAGCGCCGCAGCTGCCGCACGACCCCAAAGTCCCCGCAGGCAGCAGGCGCAAAGCGCCGAGGCCACCGCCGGGACCAGGGCCCGCAGCGGCCACGTGCCCTCACATCAGCCCAGCGGCCCCAACCAACAACGGCCCCATCGCAGATCGCTTGCAGCAGCGTCACCGCAGGCGGGGGCCGGGCTTAGTTTTCAGAACACTCCGCAGACCAGTGTGGCGCCTTGTCCGCGGCTCCGAAGGAGCAGGACAAGGCGCCACACATGGTCGAGGACGTTCTGAAAGCTAAGCCCGGCCCCCGCCGGACAGGTCACACTACTCGCAGAGCAGCTTAGCGATCTGGACGGCGTTGGTTGCCGCGCCCTTACGGATTTGGTCGCCGCAGCACCAGAAGGTGATACCGCGCGCGGCCTCGGGGTTCGAGATATCGCGGCGCACGCGTCCGACCCAGATCAGGTCTTGGTCGGACGTATCCATCGGCATGGGGAAGCGATCATGCGCATCCTCGGCGCCCATGTCGTCAACCAGCTTCACGCCCGGAGCGGCAGCCAGCGCAGCACGGGCCTCTTCCACCGTGATGTCGCGCTCAAACTCGAGCGTAATGCTCTCGGAGTGCGAGCGCAGCACAGGCACGCGCACGCAAGTGCAGTTCACGCGCAGCTCGGGCAGGTGCATGATCTTGCGGCCCTCGTTTTGCAACTTCATCTCCTCGGAGGTAAAGCCCTCCTCCTTGACGCCGCCAATCTGCGGAATCAGGTTGCTCGCGAGCTGGGCGGCAAACGCGCGCGGCTCGGGAATCTCCTCGCCACGGCCCAGGGCGGCCAGCTGAGCCTCGAGCTCGGCCATACCGGGCGCGCCAGCGCCCGAAGCTGCCTGATACGTGGACACGATCATACGCTTCACGCCGGCAAGCTGGTGCAGCGGCCAGGTGGGAACCAGGCCGATAATGGTCGCGCAGTTGGGGTTGGCGATAAGGCCGTGATGCCACTTGATGTCGTCGGCATTGATCTCGGGCACGACCAGCGGCACCTCGGGATCCATGCGGAAGGCGTGGCTGTTGTCGACCACGACGGCGCCGCGCTTGACGGCCTCGGGCAGTAGCTCCTTCGCGATGTCGTCGCCGGCAGCTCCAAGCACAATGTCACAGCCCTCAAAGGCCTCGGGACAAGCCTCTTCGATCACGATCTGCTCGCCGCGGAACTCGACGGTCTTGCCCGCAGAACGCGCGCTCGCCAGCAGCTTGAGCTTGCCAACCGGGAACTCCTGCTCGTTTAGGCACTCGAGCATCTGGGTGCCCACGGCTCCCGTCGCGCCCAAAATAGCAACCGTGTACTGTTTCATGCTTCCCCCTTTAAAGGTTGTGGCTTTTGCCCGCACGCCGAGCAGGCCGATTATTGTTGCCAGTTTATACAAGAACAGGGCGGGCACGAAACCCGCCCCGTCGAAACGAAACCGAAATGAAACGCCCCGCCGTAGGTTTTTGAGACATGACCCCAAAATCTACCGAGCAGTCGCTACTTTTTGAGCGCAGCCAGAGCGGGATCGACCGGCGCGGGAGCCTCCAGGTCAGAGACCTTCACAATGCCGTTCTCGTCGGAGAAGGCACGGTAAATGGTCCGAATCGCTAGGTCGAAGTCCTTCTCCTCGACACCGATAATGATGTTGATCTCGTCGCAGCTCTGCGAAATCATACGCACGCTCACGCCGGCCTGGCCGAGCATGCCAAACAGATGGCCCGAGATACCTGCACGACCGCGCAGGTTGCGGCCGACGGTCGCGATGAGCGCCAAGCCCTCGACAACCTCGATCTCGAGCGGCTCGACCTCCTGCTGGATGTCGCCCACGAGTGAGTACAGCGAATCGTGCACATCCTGCTCCTGCACCACGGCGCCAAAGCGGTCGACGCCGGTGGGCATGTGCTCGACGGAAACGTCATAACGCTCGAAGACCGAAAGCGCACGGCGCATAAAGCCAACGCGGGGCTTGGTGCGGTCGCGGGCCACGTTGATGGCGACAAAGCCGCGCTTGCCGGTCACGCCGGTAATGATGGGCTCCGCCTCGCCCTCATCAGCCGTCTCGCTAATGATAGTGCCGGGGTCCTGCGGTGCATTGGTGTTCTTGATGACCAGCGGAATGCCTGCCTCGCGCACGGGGAACACGGCCTCCTCGTGCAGGACACTTGCGCCCATGTACGAAAGCTCGCGCAGCTCCTCGTAGGTAACGCGCGCAATGGGCTGAGCCTCGGGAACAATACGCGGATCGGCAGAATAGAAGCCCGAGACGTCAGTCCAGTTCTCGTAAAGGTCGGCGCCCAGGCACTTAGCCAAGATCGAGCCCGAGATATCGCCGCCGCCACGATCGAGCAGCTTGATCTGGCCCTCACGCGTCGCGCCGTAGAAACCGGGCATAACAAAGCCGCCCTGCTGACCGTACTCCTGCACCAGCTCGGAGGTGCGGTTCATGCTGAGCGTACCGTCGTGATGGAACGCCACAACCGTCGCGGCGTCCAAGAACGGTAGGCCCAGGTACTCGGCCATCAGGCGGGCGGTAAAGTACTCGCCACGGCTCACAAGCTCCTCGGTGGAGTAGCCGCCCGAGCGGGCGCGCTCGGCAAAGGCCGCAAACTCCTCACGGATGGGATAGGTGAGCTCCAACTCGTCAGCGATATCAAAATAGCGCTGACCAATGTCCTCGAGCAGCTCCTCACACGACACGTGATACTTAACGTGCGCGTTAACCAGGTAGAGCAGGTCGGTCACCTTGGTGTCGCCCTTAAAGCGACGACCGCAGGCAGAAACCACCACAAAACGGCGGGCAGGGTCGGCATCGACGATGGCCTTGATCTTCTTGAAGTGTTCAGCGTCGGCGACCGACGAGCCGCCAAACTTGGCAATTTTTATCATGGCGTGGAGGTTACCTTTCTAAAAGCCTCTGCAAACCTGTTTTGCGCGCTCTGATACCATGGGTTCACCGATTGGGACCAAGGTATCCGAGGAGCACTGTTATATGGGAACTTATCATAGTACACGAGGACGCACTTTATCATGCTCAAGTAAGGTGGCAATCCGCACCGGCATCGCTCCCGACGGGGGTTTGTTTGTCTCGGACGAGCTTGGCACCCAGCAGGTCGATATCAGCTCGCTTGTCGATAAATCGTACTTTGAAATCGCTCAAAATGTGTTGGGAATGTTACTGAACGATTACACGGCCGAAGAAATTTCGGCCTGCGTGAATGAGGCTTACCGCGGCACGTTCGCGAGCGAAGAGGTCACACCACTCGTCAAACTTGATGCAGCACCGGGCGCCGACGCCCCTCAAACCTATGTGATGGAGCTCTTTGGCGGTCCCACAAGCGCCTTTAAGGACGTCGCTCTGCAGATGCTCCCCCGCCTCATGGCCCGCACTTCTGCCAAGGACGGCGGCGCCGAGCGCATCATGATCGTCACCGCCACGTCGGGCGACACGGGCAAGGCAGCACTCGCCGGCTTTGCCGACGCCCCGGGCACGGGCATCACCGTCTTTTATCCCGAAGGCAAAGTCAGCCGCGTGCAGAATCTGCAGATGTCCACACAGGAGGGCGACAACGTCGCCGTCTGCGGCATCCGCGGCAACTTTGACGACGCCCAGAGTGCCGTCAAGCGCATCTTTGCCGATAAGGAGCTTGCCGAGCGTCTGGAGGCCGCTGGCACCGTGCTTTCGAGCGCCAACTCCATCAACGTCGGCCGTCTGGTGCCGCAGGTCGTCTACTACTTTGCCGCCTATGCGCAGCTGCTGCGCGCCGGCGCCATCGAGGCCGGCGACGCCGTGGAGTTCTGCGTACCGACTGGCAACTTTGGCGACATCCTGGCCGGCTACTATGCCAAGCGCATGGGTCTGCCCGTCGCCAAGCTCATCGTCGCGAGCGACAAGAACAACGTTCTGGCTGACTTCCTGACCACCGGCGTCTACGACCGCAACCGTCCGTTCTTCACGACCATCTCGCCGTCGATGGACATCCTCATCAGCTCTAACCTGGAGCGCATGCTGTACTTCCTGTCCGATGGCGACTGCGAGCTTGTTGCCGGCCTTATGGAGCGGCTGGCCCAGACTGGTCGCTACGAGGTTCCCGCCGACCTGCTGGCAAAGATTCAGAGCGTCTTTGGCTGTGGTTGGGCCAGCGAGGACGAGGTCCGCACTGCCATCAAGGGCTGCTGGGACGCGAACGGCTACGTGATCGACCCGCACACCGCTTGCGGCTATCACGTCTTCGAAAAGGTCGCCCCCGCCGAGGGCGCCAAGGCCCGCGTGCTGCTTTCGACCGCCAGCCCCTACAAGTTCCCACGCGCCTGCTGCGACGCCCTGGGGCTCGACGTTCCCGAGGACGACTTTGAGGCCATGCGCGTGCTCGAGCAGGCAACCAACACGGTTGCCCCGGTCCAACTCGCCGAGCTCGAGTCCAAGCCCGTCCGCTTCGAAGACGTCTGCGACGTAGCCGACATGGCCAACTACGTAGAGCAGGCTGCAAAAAAGATGGCTACCAACTAAACCCCTTATAAGGCGCCGGCGAAAGCCGGCGCACCTTCTTTTATCAGATACCCACCGGGATGATGACGAACGCACACAGCGTGCCTGGCTGTTTAGTTCGTCGCGAGTTCCGCACGCAAAGGAAAGCACTTAATGTGCTTTCCGTCTTGCGCAGGACTGCCCGAGCAGCGAACTAAACAGCCAGGCACGCCAGGAGGACTCACATGATCAAGATCACCGTCCCAGCAACAAGCGCCAACTTGGGCATTGGCTACGACACCCTCGGCATGGCCGTCAGCCTCTACTCGCACTTCACCTTCGAGCGCGTCGACAAGCTCACCATCACGGGCTGCCCCGAAGAGTTCCAAAACGAGAACAACCTGGTCTACGTGAGCTTTGTCGATGCACTGGCCGCATGGGGCGAGCCAGCTTTTCCCGTCGCTATCGACATTCAGACCGACGTGCCCGTCGCTCGCGGCCTGGGTTCCAGCTCCACCTGCGTCGTCGCCGGCATTATGGCCGCCGCTGCACTGACAGGCCACACTGTCGACCGCGCCGAGCTCGTCCGCATTGCCACCGAGGTCGAGGGCCATCCCGATAACGTCGCCCCCGCTATCCTGGGCGGCGCCGTCTGCTCCTTTACGCCGACCGATTCGCTCCCCCAGTGCCTGCGATACGAGGTGAGCGATCGCCTGCGTTTTATTACCGTGATTCCGCCCTACGAGGTGCACACGAGCGAGGCGCGCAAGGTCGTGCCGCAGGAGATTCCGCTCTCCACCGCCGTGTGGCAGATGGGCCGCATCGCCGGTATGACGCGCGGCTTGGAGACTGGTGACCTGGACCTGATTGCCGCCGCCAATGACGACCGCATCCAGGAACCCTATCGTCGCCGTCTGATTCCCGACTACAACGCCGTGCGCGACACCTGCCTTAACGGCGGCGCCAAGACCATCTGGATCAGCGGTTCGGGCTCGACCCTCATGGCCGTGACTGACGACACCATCGTGGCAAAGTTCCTGCAGGTCAAGCTGCGCGAGCAGTTCCCTAAGTGTGATACGCATATCCTCACGTGCGACACCGAGGGCGCTCAAATCGAGTACCTGTAGACATCCTCAGCAAGGTAGGCGCAGGGACCCACGCTTTGAAGGGGCGCTGGGCCGATAGTTTGGCTTTTTATTGATAGGGGCTCTTGCTAGGCTGGAGCACTTCCTAGAGGCGGGCATCGGCTGCGTGCTTGGTTTACGCTGCGCTGGTTTCTTTGTATTCGAAGACTGGTTCTAGGAGGTCTTCGATGTTGCAGTGGAGGGCTTTTGCTATAGCTCTTACGGTTGTTACCGAGGCTTCGTTGATGTTTCGTTGGCGCTGTTCGTACATTTGGATTGAGCGGAGTGATACGCCCGATTCGTATGCCAAGTCTTGTTGGGTTTTCTTAAGCCTCTTTCTTGCTAGCGCTAGCTTGGTTTGACGAGGTGTTTTCTTCGCCATATCGCAAACAAGACTCGCCACACGTTCCTCTGAGGCTTCATGCCAGGGGTAGTACAGGTTGCGCAGCGCGTCAAACGGAACGACATGCAGCAGATCTTCGAAAGACTCTCCTAGGCGCCACTGCAGGTATGCCAGCATCCAGCCCGCCCAATATTCCGGCGTCTTCTCAAATCGATAGGTGCAGTCCGGTATAGGCCCGTTTTGATAGCCCGACCTTTCGGCGATAAGCGCGAACAGCTCAACACCCGATTTTCCCGACACTACCCATGCATTGCCGCGCTCAAACTCTCGAGCAACCCCGCTCAGGCAAAAGAGTTCAGCAACTTCCGATCCTTCTGCTCCGTAATCGTTAACGGCATAGTCGAAGCAATCCCCGAGGTTGTTCATTGCGTCCTCAAGGTAATAGACGGGGTATGTCCTACTCGGCCCACAATCCGTTAACTCTTGGATCATTTAAATCAACCCTCCCTGCCATCAAATCCCTAATGTCGACACCATCAGGGTCAAATCCGTTTACCGTATCCAGGTACTTTCGTCGAGCGTTCTGTTCTCGCTCAAATCGTTTGGGATAAAACTCGGCTCCTGAGGCCTGCTTCCAATCGCAGAACCTGATCGCCGAGAACGCGCGCTCACTCATAAGCGCATATTGAATGCCCAAATCCCCCAAAAACATAATGCGCTGCAGTTGCCTGAGCGAAATCATGCCGTTAACGAACTGTCTTGCAAACGAAAAGTAGGAATCGTCAGCGCGATAGCCTCGAATGACGTCATAAGGAGAAATATCAATCAGGCAGTTGTCCAGCAAATACCGAAGTCCTTCGCGTGCCAGCGGCGTCGAGACATTAAACTCCCGGTTGTCGGCCAAAATCGCAAGCCAATTGAGGATTGAAAACTCCCCAGACTCTAAATCCAAGACCGAAAGGCCATCTAAATCAAGCTCATATCGATTGGCAATGCCATCAGACTCGGTTCGACATGCCCACTCCATTGCCATTTCCTCATGCGGTGTGCAATAAAACCCGCGCCCATAGTCATTGAATTGTCTGCATTTATCCAACGATGGATGATCAACAACAACGTCCGACCCGTGCCAAAGCTCCATATCGACCTCCAAAAATATCACCTCAGTGATAGTTTACCAATAACTATCACTGAGGTGATATAGATAAGAGCTTTTGAGGGGCCGCGGCCTGACTAAAGGCAGGCCTCGGCAATGCGGCGCTTAAGCTCATCGATGCCCACGCCGGTCTGGGAGCTTGTGATGATTACGTTCTCGGCCGGGACGTTGAGCTGCTTTTTGATGGCTGCTGCCTGGCGGGCCTGCTGGGTGCGGCTGAGTTTGTCGGCCTTGGTGAGGCAGACGATAAAGTTGAACTCGTTGCCCTGCAGGTAGTCGATCATGTCATGGTCGAGTTTACTGGGGTCGTGGCGAATGTCCACCAGCGACACAACCAGGTTGAAGCTGCGCTCGGAGTCGAAGAAGTCGCCAATGAGCTCGGCCCAACGGTCGCGCTCGGCCTTGGAACGGCGAGCGAAACCGTAGCCCGGCAGGTCCACAAAGTGCACTTCGTCGGCCTCGAAGAAATTGATGTTGCTCGTCTTGCCCGGCGTGCTCGAAACCTTGACCAGGTTCTTACGGCCAAAGAGCTTGTTCATGATAGACGACTTGCCCACATTGGAGCGGCCCACAAAGCTCACCTCGGGACAGGTGGACTCGGGGATCTGCGAAACCTTGCCGTAGCTGGCAACAAACTTGGCAAGCTGATAGTTAATGGAATCGGCCATGGATACTCCTTGGTCGTAGGTTCTTACAAAACGGGTGTGCTATTGCGCGGCGGCGATACGACGAACGATATCGAGCGTCATGCCGCTCGCGGTGCGAGCGTACTCATCCAGATCGAACTCGCGCTCGCAAAACGCGTCATATGCCTCGTCACAATTATCGCTGATAGCGCGCAGCACCAGGCAATCGACACCATTCTTGGCCGCGATGTGCGCAATTGCCGCGCCCTCCATCTCGACGCAATCGGCATGCGTGGCCTCAATCGCAGCGTTACGCATGGCGTCACCCGTAACAAAGCGGTCGCCCGTGGCGATAGTGCCACACAGGAACTGCTTGGGGTCCTTCTCCGCAGAATTCTCATCCGCCGAGGCATCCACAAATCCATGCTCGGCAAGCACGGCGGCGGCAACATCAGCCAACGCCGGCGTCGAGACAAACTCCTCGAGTCCCGGCGCCGACTCGGCGATGAGCGCCGTGTCAGTATCGAGATAGCGCAGGCACTTGCCTATAACCACGTCGTTAATATGGAGCTTAGGGTTTAGGCCACCCGCAATGCCCGAAAACACAACGGCCTGCGGGGCATATTTGCTGATGAGATGCTGCGTTGCCGCCGCGGCGTTTACGGTTCCCATGCCAGCGGTCGTAGCAACAACGGACAAACCGTCGAGCTCGCCGCTGACAACGGTCAAGCCCGCCTCTTGTGCCACACGAGCGCCGTTCAGTTCTTCTTTAATCTGCGCAACCTCTTTTTCGAGTGCACCGATGATTGCGATGGTAGGCATACCATCCCCCAAACCCGTGAAAACTGCTATCCACGGTATGGTACCAGCATTTTGACTCAACCGCGCAATACGAAGCCGCTAGACCAGCGCAGCGCGGGTATCGTAGAGGAGCAAAATGACTTGCTAGCCGATGGCGTTTTTTAGCTCCACGCGGCGCTTTTTCATGCCGGTCATAACTGCATTGCGCAGCTCGGGCATGCGCGCGGTATCCATCTGGGGCACGCCCTCAAGCTTATAGGGAATGCCCAGTTGCTCGTACTTGACGACGCCCATCGTGTGATACGGCAGCATTTCCAGGCCCACCACGTTGTGCCATGGAGCGA
>UQXT01000027.1 GCA_900545075.1 uncultured Collinsella sp.
CTGCAAACGCCCCTAAGCGGCAATCTGACGTTCAATCGTCGGTCGCGTACCCAAAAGTACGCTTCCCTCCTCTTTTACGTCACCTTGCTCGTCTAGGGGCGCTTTCGCTGACTTATGCTCAACCAGCGATTGTTTTGCTTTGAGTCGGCTATTCGCTGTAGCGGATGGCGATGGCAGCTTGTACCATGCCAGCACTCATGAGGTAAGTCACCAAGAAGTAGCCACCGTATGCTGCCAGGAAGATTGCACAGGTGAGGCCCACGGTGCCGCCGATGCTCATATTTCCGAAAATGCTCACCAGCTCGATGATCACCTTAAGTGCCACAAAGGAGTGTGCCAGGCCCACTGCCAGCGGGAACAGGAAGAATACCGCTTGCTGCGCCATCACCGAATGGCGAATCTGGCGGTCGTCGCAGCCGATCTGTGCCAGCACACGATAGCTGCGGCTGCCGTCGGCCACGTTGGAGAGTTGCTGGATCGACAGAATCGCCGCGCATGCAACGACCAATACAAAGCCGATGTAGATGGCTAGGTAGCTAATAAGACCGTTCATTTGCGCTGCTTGCGCGTACATCTCGGAGCGTGTGATGAAGGTTCCCCACGACCCCGGCTCCTTGCCGTCAACGAGCAGATTGTCGAGCACAGTGTATTTAATACTCTCGTCTGCCTCGGTCGTATCCATCCCCTGTTTGTAGTTAACGAGCAGGCTACTGGAATACGGCTGCAGATTAAGTTGGGACAACAGCTCGTCGGCAACGACGACGGTACCCGGATTACTGCCCATCGCCGAGTTGGCGATGGCCGCCGCATCTTCGTCCGACTTATCGGTTGCGGGCTTGAGCGTATGCCCGCCCAAGGTAAGGGCATGGCCGCCAGCCATATACTTGGTGTACAGGTCGACCAGCTCGCCGCCCATATCACACGTGAGCAGATACTGGTCGTGACCGATGTGCACCGGCTCCTCGCCCATCATCTGACGCAGTTTGTTGTACTGGCTCGCCGGCGTCACAAACAGACCCATCGTATCGGCATTGCTACCCCCGAACGCCTTGGGAAGCTTTTCGCCCATGGCCTTGCACATTTCACTTGGAGTCACCGAAGGATCCGAACCGCCAAGCGGGTAACTCAGATACGAATCGATCTGCACATGCTCATCGGCAACATCGGCAATATTGACCTTCTTGCCGGTCTCGTCGTTGTTGTCCGCCGACTTGCCCTTACGATCGCCGTGCCATGGATCGCCGTGCCATGCGGAGTACAAATCGACCGTACTATCGGCCAGCACCATGCGATCGGCTTCAGACGGATTGATGTACTCTTTGTAGTAGTCGAGCGTATCGGGCGTGTAATAGACATACGTCTGAGACACGTCAACAGGGTTATAGCGCTCCAGGTTTTCGTTCATCACATTGGCAATCGACATACCGCACGTCACCGAGGTGATGGCCAAAAACAGGAGCATCGCGATGACGCCCATCGAAAAGCACACCGTGTTGACCTTGGCCGCAAGCTGGCGCACGGTAAACATGTTGAGGCCGCGCCAATACACGCCGCGCAGGCTCTGCAGCAGCTTAATGAGCATGCCCGAGAGTCCCCAGAACAGGGCAAAGGTGCCCACGGTAACCATAACGGTCGTAATACCAAACTGGTTCATGGCCTCTTGCAGCTTGCTGTCCGTCGCGGTTAGCGGGAACCCATCACGTAGCAGACGGTAATAGGCCACGCCCACAAGCACCACGCCCACGGCAAAGATGGCAATCGCGATCCAGGGGTTGCGTGTCTTGATGCTCTCGTTGCGACGCTCGGCACCCATAAGCTCGATGAGTTTGGTACGCCGCACGGCGCGAAGGTTCAGCAGTAGCGTGAGCACAAACATTACGAGCATGCAGGCAAGGGTCAGATTGAACGCATGCACCGAGAAAAAGAAGTGGAAATTGGCGATCTGTGTCTTAAAGAGCGAGGCCGTAAAGAATGTCATGAGCTGGGAGAGTCCCACACCCAGCACAATGCCGACGACAAAGGCCACGACCGATACTATCACGGTCTCGAGCGCCATGATCGTGGCGACGCGCCCGCGCCCCATGCCGAGCACCTGGTACAGGCCAAACTCCTTCTTGCGGCGTTTCATGATGAAGTTATTGGCATACACCATCAAAAAGGCCATGACACCGGCCAAAAAGTACGTCAGGTCGCCGAGCATGCTGCCCATTACCTGCGCCAAGCCCTTTTCATCGATTCCGGCGATGTCGACCTGCATCGAGATGGTGTTAAAGGCATAGAAGACCGTGACGCCCAGGGTGAGCGTCAAAAGGTAGACGAGGTAGTCGCGGCCGGCACGGCGAACGTTGCCCCAAGCGAGTTTACAGAGCATCGGAGCCCTCACCGCCCATCATGGCAACGACCTCCATAATGCGGTCGAAGAACTCTCGGCGGTCGGTGTCGCCGCGGCGCAGCTCGGTGAAGATCTTGCCGTCGCGAATAAACAGCACACGGCTCGTGTAGCTGGAGGCAAAGCTGTCGTGCGTGACCATGAGTACGGTGGCTCGCAGGCGGCGGTTAAGGGCCTCCAGGCTCTCGAGCAGCAGGCGAGCGCTCTTGGAATCGAGGGCGCCGGTGGGCTCGTCGGCCATGATCATGGTGGGGTCGGTGACGAGTGCGCGAGCCGCGGCAACGCGCTGCTGCTGCCCGCCGGACATCTGGTAGGGATACTTGTCGAGCACCTGACTGATGGACAGGCGCGCTGCCACATCCTGCACGCGGGTCGAGATCTCTGCCGAGTTTGTGCGGGCGATGGTGAGCGGCAGGGCGATGTTCTCGCGTGCCGTGAGCGTATCGAGCAGGTTGGAGTCCTGGAAGATAAAGCCGAGTTCCTCGCGGCGGAACTGCGAAAGCTTAGCCTGCTTCATGCGCGTAACGTCCTGCCCGTTGATGCGAATGGTGCCGCTCGTGGCGCTATCGATGGTCGACACGCAGTTGAGCAGGGTCGACTTGCCCGAGCCCGAAGCGCCCATGATGCCCACGAACTCACCGCGGTTGACGGTAAAGCTGACGTCGTTGAGCGCGCGGGTCACGTTGCCCAGCGCCCCATATACCTTTTCGAGATGCGCGACCTCCAGTACTGGGGTCGCCATGTGCGTGGTTTGCATACCGAGTCCTTTCTTGCGATTAGTCTACGGCATCTATAGTCGCAAGAAGACGAGTCGGCTACCATCGATATGGCTTACGCTTGCCTTACCGTTGTGTAAGGTAGGGGTAGTCTTTTTGGGACGGGGCTTTTTTAGCTACCCCATCCGAAGCCTTCGAAGCATGAGGCCGCATTTGACATAGGGCAGCTAAAAAAGCCCCGTCCCAAAAAGACTACCCTGCCACTTGTTGATGTTGAGGGAGGACTCCTGTTGAAGACTGTTCATGTTGCCGCTGGGATCATTCGCAAGGAAGGATCTGACGAGCTGCTTGCCGTGCAGCGCGGCTATGGCGACATGCAGGGACTTTGGGAGTTCCCCGGTGGCAAGCTCATGCGCGGCGAGACGCCCGAGGACGCTGTACGCCGCGAGCTCATGGAAGAGCTACGGGTCAAAGTCACCAACCTGCGCGATTTTTACACCGTTGAGTACGACTACCCCGATTTCCATCTCTCCATGGAGTGCTACTACTGCTCGCTGGCCGATGAATCCGATGAGCCGCAGAAGCACGACCGCCAGCTCGATATCCGCTGGATTCCGCGCACCTCGCTTGCCACGGTTGAGTGGATGCCCGCCGACAAGGGGCTTATCGATGCTCTGATTGAGTTGAAGGAAGACCAGCTCGAGGCCAACGGCGCCGCCAACGACGCCGAGGCCACCGCGACCGACGAGCCCGCCACCAAGCCCAAGCGCACACCTAAGCGCCGTAGCAAAAAGCGCCCCAAACCAGGTCTGCTCGACGGCATCGATACCTCGGACCTTTCCGCTGACGAGCGCGAACTGGTCCGCCGTCGCGCCGCCATCAAAAAGTCCATGAAGGGCAACAAACGCGCCAACACCAAGCCCGAGCTGCTCGTTCGCCAGCGCCTGCGCGCCGCGGGCCTCACGGGCTATCGTTTGGAATGGAAGGTTCCCGGCAAACCCGATATCGCCTTCCCCGGGCGCAAAATCGCCATCTTCGTCAACGGTTGCTTTTGGCACCGCTGCCCCAAGTGCAACCCCAGTCAGCCCAAACGCAATGTTGAGTTTTGGGAAGCAAAATTCCGTCGCAACGTCGAGCGCGACCGTGCTGCCGTGGCAGCACTCACTCAAATGGGCTGGACGCCCATAACCATCTGGGAATGCGAACTCAAAAAGGACCGCATCGACGCCACCATGGAAAAGGTCATCGAGCAGGTGCGCGCCGCAGAGCCGCAGCGCTAACAGCAAACATTCACACGCTCCGCACGTCCGCGCCACAATCCTTAGAAAGCCCTTAAGCTCAAAACCTTTCAAAAGTGTTATTCGATACCTCTGACCTGCAGTTTCATCGTAACACCAAACCAGGTTAAGCCTTTCTTTAGCGCTTCTTTGCAGCACCCGCGGCATAATACTGCCAGCGCACGGGACCTAGCAGCACACCCCGAGCGCAATCTTTTGGTGGACATCGAGGAGGCCGCATAAGCATGCATTCTTCCAATGACGCAGCACAGCAGCCATCCCTAAAACATGCAAACCTTTTCTCCTTCCCCCCGACACAGAGAAACGGCCTCCTCGACTCCCCCACCACAAAAGCCAAACGCTCAACCGACCAGAGCCACAACTTGCGAGCATCGTTCGAAAAGCTCCAAGCATCCCTAGACAGAACCTTCCCCAACCAAGCCCGGGCATACTAACCCCTCATCAACAAAGAAGCCCTGACGCCCCACCCCTTTCCGCCCAACGCCACAAGGGCGATCGAGCAGGGCCGTCCGGAAACGGAAAAGGGCCTATCTCTCAGAACATTCCGCAGGACGGAGGAAGCCCCGCAGCGCGTAGCGCGCAGCGGGGCTTCCGACATGTCCGAGGACGTTCTGAGAGATAGGCCCTTTTCCGTTTCCGGACGGCCCGATGGGATCAGAGTACCCTTGCTGTTACTCTGCTTTGCCCACGGAGTTGAGGTTGGTCATGCGGATCTTAACCAGTTCGGTGATCTCGCGCATGCCCTCCTTGGCCGGCTTCTTGGGATCGAAGCAGGCAGGGTTCTCGGCCATGTAGGCCATGAAGCCCTTGGTGTAGGCCTGACGCAGCTCGGTGGCGTAGTTAACCTTGCAGATGCCGTTCTTCACAGCCTCGGCGACCTGCTCATCGGGCACACCGGAGGTGCCGTGCAGGACCAGCGGCACGTCGACGGCGTCGCGGATGGCCTTGACCACGGACTGCTCGATGTGCGGATCGCTCGTGTACACACCGTGGCTGGTGCCAACGCCAATAGCGAGGGAGGTGCAGCCAGTGCGCTCGACGAACTCCTTAGCCTCGGCAGGATCGGTGTAGGGGCTCTCGCCCTCAACCGCGGGGCCGTCGTCCTCCTTGCCGCCGACCTTGCCGAGCTCGGCCTCGACAGGCACGCCCATGGCGCGACCAGCGTCGGCGACGGACTTGGTCAGGGCGATGTTGTCCTCGAAGGACTCGTGCGAACCGTCGATCATGACAGAGGTGTAGCCCGTGCGGAAAGCCTGCATGCAGCGGTCATAGCCATCGCCGTGATCGAGGTGCAGAGCGACGGGCACGGAAGCGCGCTCGGCGGCAGCCTTGACCATGCCGTAGAAGTAGTCCAGACCAGCGGTCTTGATGGTGCCCGGGGTGGTCTGCATGATGACGGGGGACTTGGTCTCCTCGGCAGCGGCCAGAACGGCCATAACAAACTCGAGGTTCTCGACGTTGAAAGCGCCAACAGCGTAGTGGCCGGCCTGAGCGTCCTTGAGCATCTTTTCGGTGGTAACAAGTGCCATGAGCGTTTGCTCCTCTCCCTCGCCCGCATCTGGACATCGGGCGTAGTTGTTCACAAGGCGTTTTACCTTGCGTTTTGCTGCGATCATTGTATGAAATTCAGCAGCTTTGCACGTGCGAGATATTGAGCCCATGCAGGTCAATACCGTCGTTTTTGAAAAGTAAACGGAAGGAATTGGAGCCGAGTGGGCGTGTTCGATATTGAATTTTGTGCGTTCAGCGTCTTTCTTTTATAGAAAAGATAAGTAATCGAAAGGTGTTTTCTTACTCAAAAAGAAAATGAACGAAAATAGAGTCAACACAATTCCTGCAAATTTAGCCGAGAATGGAGCAGACATGGCCCAAGCTACCAACCGTGCTTTTGCCGACGAACGCCGTACCGCCATTATGGAAATGCTCGAGCATAATGCCTCGGTGCAGGTAGCAGAAATCGCCCAGACCTTTGGCGTGTCCTCCGTCACCGCCCGCGCCGACCTGGACGCGCTCGCCGAAGCAGGCAAGCTGCGCCGCACGCATGGTGGCGCCGTTTCGCTTCACAAGCGCCTGACCGTCTCCACGCAGGATCGCCGCATCAATGTCAACGTCGCCGCCAAGCAGGCCATCGCGCAAAGCGCCATCGAGCTCGTCAATGACGGCGACACGCTGCTCGTCGACTCGGGCACCACGGCGCTCGAGTTCGTCCGGCTCCTCGATCAGCGCGACGGCATCACCGTTATCACGGCCGACATTACCATCGCCGATTATATCGACGAGAGCATGCCCTCGGTCGATGTCGTCATGCTGGGCGGGGCGCTGCGCAAAGGTCATCGCTATCTGTACGGCCCACTTACCATGCAGGCGCTCCAAATGGTCCACGCCGACCTTGCCGTCATGTGCCCGGGCGCTTTTGTTCCCGGTTGCGGCTTTACGACCGACTTTCCCCAGATGGCCGAGACCAAAGCGGCTATGGTCGGTGCCGCCCGTCAAAGCGTCGCCCTCATGGACGCCAGTAAGGTCAACGGACGCGGCATGTACCGTTTTGCCGAGCTTGCCGACGTCGGCACCATCGTGATGGACAGCGACCCCGACGAGGCCGTCGCCACCTCACTCGCCGAGATCGCCGACGACGCCCGCCCAAATCTCGTCATCGCCGGCGCTTAAACAAAAACCACCACAAAGGTGCCTGTGAACTGCCTCCCATTTCTTGGACATCGGGAAATGGGAGGTTTTCCATGAGTATAGACCTCAGGGTGAAGCACGACCTGGAGTCCAGGAGGCGGGCCGTCGAGCTCTTCGACGCCGGCGTCGGCTGCAAGCCGGCGGCCGAGGCCCTATCCGTCCCCCGCGAGACCGTGAGAGAATGGCAGTGGGTATACCGGGCGTTCGGAAGCGAGGCGCTGCTGTCCATGGGCGGGAAACAATCCAGGTACACATTCGAGCAGAGGGTCGCCGCGGCGTCGGCCGTGGTCGACGGCGGGATGGCGAAGACCGACGCCATGGCCGAGTTCGGGATCAGGTCGAAGTCCCCGCTGGAGCGCTGGTGCAGGCTCTACCGCGAGGGCGGCGCCGAGGCGCTGCGGCCCCGCCCGAAGGGCAGGCCGAGGGGGTCGAGATCGAAACCCCGGGCCCGCACCCGCGAGCAGGAGCTCGAGGAGCGCTGCCGCAGGCTCGAGGCCGAGGTCGCCTACCTAAAAAAATTGCGCGCCCTGGTCGAGCGGGACGGGCTCTGACCAGGGCGGCGGCCGAGGCGGTGAGGGCGCTGCGCGCGGAGGGGCACTCCCTGCGCCACCTGCTGGAGTGCTCGGGGCTCGGGAGGTCGACCTACTACTACGCGCTGGCGCACCCGCGGAGGCCGACCAGGCCCGAGCTGCGCGACGCCGCGGCCGAGATATTCTCGCGCACCGCCAACGGCTGCGGGCACCGGCAGATAGCCATGTGCCTGCGCGCCGAGCTGGGCGCGGTCGTGGCCGACAAGACCGTGCTCAAGATGATGCGCGAGATGGGCATCCGGTGCGGGATACGCCGCCGGGGCTCCCGCCGCCGGTACAGCTCCTACAGGGGGCTCGTGGGGAGCACGTTCGAGAACGTCATCGCGAGGGACTTCGGCGCCGAGGGGCCGTGGCAGAAGCTCGGCACCGACGTCACCGAGTTCAAGGTGGCCGGCGCCAAGGCCTACTGGGCCCCGGTGCTCGACTTCTGCACGAAGGAGATCGTGGCGAGCGACATATCGACCTCGCCGGACCTCGCCCAGCAGCACAGGATGCTCGACCGGCTCCTCGAGGCCCTGCCCGACGGGGCGGCGCCGACCATGCACTCGGACATGGGCCGGCAGTACCAGCACGAGTCCTACGCCTCCAGGCTGGAGGGGGCGGGCATCACCCAGAGCATGTCGCGCAAGGGGAACTGCATCGACAACGCCGCCACCGAGCAGCTCTTCGGCCACGTGAAGGACGAGTTCTACCGCGGCAGGGAGTGGGGCAGCTTCGGGGACTTCAAGCGCGACCTTGAGGAGTACATAGTCCATTGGAACACGCGGCGCAGGCAGGTAAGATTGAAGGGCCTGACGCCGGAGGAGTTCCGGAACCGGGCCCTTGCGGCGTAGTCGCTATTTATTCAGTCCAAGTTTCGGGGCGCAGTTCACTGTCCCCTTTGTGGTGGTTCTGGCACCCTATAGCCCAAAGAAGCTAAGAATCTGGTCGCGGCTTACGGGCTTGTAGTCGTTGGCATCGAGACCGACATCGTAGCGAAAGATAGGACGTTCGCGATCGCGGTTGCGCGCGTTGGTGCGGTCTCCCCTGCTGTGGATATGCCCGTGCAGCATGATGACACCACGCGCCTTGCCATTCCAGCTGAGCATGGGGTAATGGCTCAACACCAGTCGATGGCCCTTGGCATAGCCGGGAGCAATCTCCAGGTAATCGCGCACGTCTTCCCAAATCTGCGGTACGTCGGGGTCTTCCCAGTCGCCGTCATGGTTACCGCGGATGAGCGTTACGTTCTGGCATTCGATACGCTCGCGCAGGCGCACCGCCTCCGCCAGGGGCAAACGATAGGTAAAGTCACCCAGAATATAGAGGCGGTCGTCCGCAGCCACGCACTCATTGATGGCATCGATGACCTTGCGATTCATCTCTTCGACCGAGCCAAACGGCCGGTCCATGTCGTGCAAGATATTCGTATCGCCCAGGTGCAGGTCGGCGGTAAACCACATCATCGTCTATGCCCTCATTTCGCAACGCGTCAAACTCGTGCTAAGTATACAGACACAGCGATGCGGCGGTTAGCCAAAGAGCCCGCCGAACAGACCTCGGCGGCGCTTGTCTTGTTTTTTCGAAGCGTCACCCTGAGTTTTCTTGTCCTACCGCATCTTACGGTCCTGCTCCAGCTCATCGTCGTCGAGCAGCAAATCCCACTCAAACGGATCGTCTGTCAGATAGAGCAGGTCATCGTCATCAAACATGGCCGCCTCCATTGCCGACTAGCGAGCATCCACCACATAAAGCCCAACGCGAACCTGATGCCACGGGTTGCGCTCGGGAGCAACCTGTTGCACGCGCGCCTCAAATACATCCTCATGTCCGTAATACATCATCAAGGACAGCGGACCGACCTCGTTCCCCGGAACATACCCAAGCTTGGTGTTGCCGTAGTAGATCGCAACCGCCTCGGGATCATGGGGATTATCGCGCTCGGCGCACAGCGTCAGCTTATCGCCAACCTTAAGATCGCCCAGGACAAAGGCGCCATCGGCATATTGAAATCCCGCGATATGAAACGACAGAAGAACACGTGAAGGTTCGTACATAGCAGCTCCTCTAACGGCCGGATAAACCAGCGTTTAACCTCACCGAGAAGTCTACGGGCCCGTGCGGACACGAATTCACCCACTCACGCCTTTCACCCAGTTGCCGCAACGCTTGCGAGACAGAGCGCTTGCAGATAAGATAGAGGCACGGATGGCACCCGTTGCAGCGGGTCTTGCCAACTCCAGTGCACGTTTACATCGTGAGAAGTGGCCGTCTTCGCTTACGCGGGGGCGGCTATTTCATTCGGCCGATAAACAGGCCGAGTTCGATAGCCGCGATTAACAACGCCAGTAACGAAATAACATCGCTTACGTTCATACCAATTCCCTTCTAAAGGGAGTTGGCCCATCCGTACCCCATGGCAATAGTCTAACGTAAATGGCAGGTAATAGGAACACCTGTTCGTATTACCTGCCATTTCCTAATGCACAAACATGCGCACGAACTTGTGCTTCCAGCTTGCGTAAGGAGCGTAGCGGAATGGCACGTCCAGCCACGTTGCCTTGTTCACGACGCTCTTCTTGTGACTAAACGCATCGAAGCTCTCGCGGCCATGGTACTGGCCCATACCGCTCGCGCCCATGCCGCCAAAGCCCATATGGCTCGTGGCCAAATGCATGATGGTGTCGTTGACGCAGCCGCCGCCAAAGGGCACGTAGCGCACAAAGCGCTGCTGAGCCGCACGGTCCTGGCTAAAGATATACAGGGCCAGCGGCGTCGGACGATCCGTAATAAACGCTTCGGCCTCGTCTAGGCTCTCAAACGTCAGCACCGGCAAGATGGGGCCGAAAATCTCCTCCTGCATTACGGCGTCATCGGGGGCCACGCCGTCCAAAATCGTCGGCTCGATCTTGAGCGAGGCCTCGCGCGCGGTACCTCCAAGCACGACCTTATCGGAATCTATCAGCCCGCGCACGCGCGCAAAATGCTTGGTGTTGACGATATGCCCGTAGTCCTCGTTATCGAGCGGATGCTCGCCAAACATGCGACGGACCTCCTCCTTGATGAGATCCAGCAGTTCGTCGTGCACGCGCGTATCGACCAGCAGGTAGTCGGGCGCCACGCAGGTCTGCCCCACGTTGAGCCATTTACCAAAGGCGATACGCCGTGCCGCAACCTTCAAGTTTGCCGTCGCATCCACGATGCAGGGACTCTTTCCGCCCAGCTCAAGCGTCACGGGCGTAAGGTTTTTACTTGCGCGCTCCATGACGAGCTTGCCGACCGGAACGCTACCGGTAAAGAAGATCTTGTCCCAGCACTCATCGAGCAGCGCTTCGTTTTCGGCGCGCCCGCCCTCGACAACCGTCACCAGGCGCGGATCAAATGCCTCTTCACAGATTTGCTTGAGCACCGCGCTCGATGCCGGAGCATAGGCACTCGGCTTGATGACCACGGTATTGCCCGCGGCAAGGGCGCCGGCGAGCGGCTCGAGTGTTAGCAAAAACGGGTAGTTCCACGGAGCCATGATGAGCGTGACGCCATAGGGCACGGCTTGCGTCTTGCACACACTCACGGCATTGGCAAGGTCGCACGGACGCAGGCGCGGACGACTCCATTGAGCCACATGAGCGATCTGATGACGAATCTCGGAAAGCGACGTGCCGATCTCGCACATATATGCCTCGTCATGAGACTTTCCCAAATCGGTCTTGAGCGCATGGGCGATATCGTCCTCGTGGGCCCGCACCGCATCGTATAAACTCACGAGCGCGCGACGTCGAGCATCGACATCAAACGTGGCGTGCGTCTTAAAGTAGGCGCGCTGCTCGCCGACGATGCGCGCAATTTCCTCGGTGTTCATGGCACCCTCCTAGTTCTCGTCCTCAAACATACCACCCGCGACGACCTCGTACATATGCTCGAGCTCCGAGCGGGCCATCAAAAGCGGAACGGGGTACAGCGGATTGGCCTCGGCATCGGCATGTGCCGCCATTTCGGGAATGTCGGAGCGGCGAATGCCCGCCACATATTTGGGAATGTCCAAGGCGGCGTTCATTCGATCGACCCAATCGATAAAGGCCTCGGCCGCCAGGCTGTCCTGCGCGGTCACCGGCGCGATGCCGGCCATGCGGGCGAGATCGGCGAGCTTAGGAGCAGCGGCTTCGCCATAGGCGCGAAGCATATGCGGCAGGATGATAGCGTTGGCCAAGCCGTGCGGAATCCCGTAACGCCCGCCCAGGCTGTGTGCGATGGCATGAACGTATCCGACATAGGAGCGCGTAAAGGCAACACCCGCCTTATACGCCGCCGAAAGCATATTGCGACGCGCACGCATGTTGTCGCCATGCTCATAAGCCTCAAGCAAATTGTCGTGGATGAGCTTCACCGCCTGTCGCGCCATCTTGCGCGTATAGGGCGTAGTGCTTCGCCCGATAAAGGCCTCGACGGCATGCGTCAGGGCGTCCATGCCCGTCTGCCCCGTAATGGAAGCGGGCAAGCCGCACGTAAACTCGGGGTCGTGGACTGCAAAACGCGGGATGAGCACAAAGTCGTTAATGGGGTATTTGTAGTGCGTCTCGTCATCGGTAATTACCGCCGCAAGCGTGACTTCGCTTCCCGTACCGGCGGTAGTGGGAACGGCGATGAGCAGCGGCAGGAGACGATGAATCCGCAGTAGGCCGCGCATCTTGTTGATGGGCTTGTTTGGCTGCGCAATGCGCGCCCCCACACCCTTGGCGCAGTCCATGGCTGATCCTCCGCCAAAACCGATAATGGCCTGGCAGGCGCTCTCTCGATACAGGAACGCCGCTTCCTCCACGTTTGAGACCGTGGGGTTCGCACGCGTTTCGGCATAGACCGTAACGCCAATCCCCTGAGCCGTAAGCGCACGCTCGAGTGATGCCGTGAGCCCCAAACGTGCAATACCAGGGTCTGTCACGATAAGGACCTTCTGGATCGAGCGCTTTTGAAGCACCGCGGGCACATCCTCGGCATGCTCTAAAATGCGCGGCTCGGTATAGGGCAGGATCGGTAATGCAATGCGAAAAACCGTCTGATATGTTCGGCACCAGGCACGACGGGCTAGATGCATAAAGGAAACTCCTTCATTTGTTGATAGGTCAACATTTGCTCGCCCGATTGTACTCAGCAAAGATCGCAGACGGCCTCCCAATCGTTAATCAATCAACATCTTCATATCTCGAAATTGTTTTATTAAAAATCATTCCTAATAGGCTTCACATTTGGTTGCATTTATGGATAATAGAACTCGTCAAGACGCACGTCCGGAGAGGGCCCTTACGGGACCGGACGAGCGCACAATCGCCATCGATCGAAAGGATCGAATCATGAAGTTTGTTTGCCCCGTTTGCGGTTATGTGGAAGAGTTCGACGGCGACCAGCTGCCCGAGGACTTCAAGTGCCCCCAGTGCGGCGTTCCCGGTTCTCGCTTCCTGAAGCAGGAGGAGGGTCAGCTCGAGTGGGCTGCCGAGCACGTCGTGGGCGTCGCCAAGATGGAGGGCGTCTCCGAGGACATCGTTGCCGACCTGCGCGCCAACTTTGAGGGCGAGTGCTCCGAGGTCGGTATGTACCTGGCCATGGCTCGCGTCGCCCATCGCGAGGGCTATCCCGAGATCGGCCTGTACTGGGAGAAGGCTGCCCACGAGGAGGCCGAGCACGCCGCCAAGTTCGCTGAGCTCCTGGGCGAGGTCGTGACCGACTCCACCAAGAAGAACCTCGAGATGCGCGTTGAGGCCGAGAACGGCGCCACCGCCGGCAAGACCGATCTTGCCAAGCGTGCCAAGGCCGCCGGCCTCGATGCCATCCATGACACCGTGCACGAGATGGCTCGTGACGAGGCCCGCCACGGCAAGGCTTTTGCCGGCCTGCTTAAGCGCTACTTTGGCTAAGCCAACCGCTTGAGACATAACCTCTAGCTCGATGAGGCCCGTACCGTATTGGTTCGGGCCTTTTTCGTGCCTCACGAACTTGTTAACGCCCTGAAATAGGACCGTCTTCGGCATCGGCTTCTCGTCAAAAACTAAGTGAGTAGACTTTTTGGAACTTGCCGAGCAGACCATCCGTATTGCTTTATAAAGTCGCAGGTAAATGACTTGTTTCAAAACGGCCTGGTCGCCAAAGTGCCAAAAGCCTACTCACTTAGAACCGCAGCCGTCCACGATCGAGCTGTTTTGTGTCTAACGGGCGTCTTTCCGTCAATTACTCCCAATTTTGTCCAGTCAACGAATAGTTCAGACCGGAGTAATGTCTCAGCCCTTTGCTCATCCGAGCTTTTATCACAATATTCAGCATCGAGCATCCTGCATATGGCCTTAACGATCGCGCGGAATCTATTCTCATCGGATATCTGTCTGTGTGTCAGGAGAAGTACATCGTAGCCCATGGCCTGAAGGGCCGTCATGCGGTCAGCGTCACGCAAGCCATCCCCTGCGCGTCCGTGCGAGGCCTTTCCCTGACATTCAATGGCCACCTGTCGCCTGCCGTCCGGCGAAGACAGAAGTAGATCGATATACACACGGGACTTTCCCACAATCGCTCGAGCACTTGTGCTTAACGTCACTTCGACATTGAGCTCTATGCCGCAAAACCCTTCGCCTCCCAGGGATCGCGGCAGTCCAAGCAACAAATACGCCTCAACCTCAAAAGGCGACGCGGCACCCAATGGAACGAGTTGCGATACCGCCATAAATCTATTGCCGTAACGCATCCCGCAAACATCTGAACAAAAACGGTCAAGGTCTCCGCCCAAAACCAAAGCGTCTCGACGCCATAAATTTGAGGCGGTGCCGCCCTCGGACGGGCAGCGCACCCAACCGAACGTTGTCGAAATCGCGCCCGAATCAATTGCACGCGTAAGCTCCGCCTCAAGTGCCGCCGGCAGAGCGCACACCGCAAACAGGCCACACATCTCCGCCAATACCAAAAGAAGTTGAAGATCCGTCAGATGCCGCGACATGATGAATGCCGTCAGCAGAGGAGACGTAACCAAAAACCCATGCTCCGTTTCCAGCACGGATTCCCTGGGGAGCTCACCAAGAAACAGCCGCTGTCTAATGCTGACAGGACAAGTCCGCTTGTTTCTCGTCCGAACCAATGTATACAACGGGAAGCCGAGCGCAACCGCAGCCGTCGGGTTACGGACGAGGTCATATCGCTGCCGGTCTTCTTCCGGCCGTGGAAGCGGCGGACACAAAGCGCGGACCTGAGGCGGCAAACGCCAGTACTTAAAAGCCGATATGTCACAAAGTAGATCCTTCATAGGCACAGGAAAACACGAATTTCAACCCAGCCTGTCTCGCATTGGCGCGAACGCACCAAAAATGGCGCCGAACGGACTGCTAAATTTTCAACAGCCCTCCCCAACTGGCCAAAAGCTTGCCGAGAGCTGGACGAAGTTCTGTTGAAAACCCCATTTTTTTCTCATGCAGAAGCTTTGCGCGACAAGTGAGTAGACTTTTTTGAACATCCCGAGCAGGCCGGTCATCCTGCTTTTCAAAACCGCAGGTAGATAGCTTGTTACAAAACTGCCTGGTCGCCAAAGTTCCAAAAGCCTACTCACTTAGGTTGCAGAGTGCTCCCATTAGCTGCGATTCCAAGGTATTTAGCGCTTTTGAACTCAAATCGTCATACTGAACAAGAATTTGACTTGAGTTTTCAGGGACAAATGCGCCATCGGCACACCAATAACAGTCACTGATATCGACAAAAGGGATACTCGAGCGCGTGAGGGCCCGCACAAAAGAGCTTCCGCACGCTCCGCGCTCCGCAACCACGGTGCAGTAAAGGCCCGCGTCTGCATGCTCGATCGAAACCTCCCCTGCCGGAAACGTTTTCCGCACAAGCGCCGCTAGACCATCACGCGCCTCGCGAGCACGAACGCGCACGCGGTTCACATGTCGCTCGTAATCACCCGATTCCAGCAAACGAGCCAAAGCGACCTGGTCAACAGAACTCACCGACGAGGCGTAAAAACCAAGGTTGTGCCTAAACCGCTCCATCAGCTCATCGGGCAGCACCATGTACGCTAGACGCAACGCCGACGACAGGCTCTTCGAAAACGTGTTGGTGTAGATAACCGACTGGGCGGCATCGATCGACGCGAGCGCGGGAATCGGCTTGCCGGCAAGGCGAAACTCACAATCAAAGTCATCTTCGATGAGATACCGACCCGGTCGCTCGGCGGCCCAGCTCAGCAGAGCATAGCGACGCGCAATGCTCGTCACAAGGCCGGTCGGATACTGATGGGACGGCATCAGGTGAAGGACATCGGTCCCGGTTTTCTGCAGAGCGCTCAAGTCCACGCCCTCATCATCCAACGGGATATGTCGAACTTTGCAGCCCATAGCCTGATAGATGCGTGTCAGGCGCAAATAGCCCGGATCCTCAACGGCATACACCTTGTCCGCGCCAAGCAACTGAACCAACATGGTATCGAGCAGCTGGGCGCCCGCACCGATAACGATGTTATTAGGATCGACATTCATGCCCCTCGTCCCACGCAGATGGTGAGCAATTGCGCGTCGTAGCCGAGCGGTGCCCTGCGCCGGTGCGGGCGAAAAGATTTCGCGTTCGTCTTCGGACGTCAGCGTCGCCCGTAGCGCGCTTTGCCAAAGCCGCGCCGCCTCCAAAGCGGAAGGAGAAAGTGCATCGAATCGCTCGACCTGTCCGTTGACATCATGCGCGCTGGGGCCCACAGAGACGGCATCTCGCTCGACACCCTCCGCAGCCAAAGGCAAAACCGGTGCATCCGGAAGCTCACAAGCGTAGTAACCGCGACGCGGCATTGAGCAAATATAGCCCTCAGCGAGTAACTGGCTATATGCATTCTCGATGGTAATAACGCTGATTCCCAGATGACTGGCAAAGGCGCGCTTAGACGGAAGATGCTCCCCCGCCGCAATGCGCCCAGCAACAATATCGTCTCGAATTTGCTGGTAAACATACTCATAGAGCGATGCTTCGCCGCGTTTTTCCAAATTGTAGTCAAGCATGAGCCTATCACCTGACCTTATTAAGTCATTCAATCTGGAATTAGTCTGACCTTATTATTATCTCGAAAACTGAGTATTTCGCCATACCCAGCTCCCCGATAGGATGTTCCGCTAAGCAATACACATACCAACCAAGGGAGCAACCATGGCAGAACAGACCAGCAAGGCCGATCGCGTCAAACTCAATCGCGAACTCGCGCAGATGCTCAAGAGCGGCGTCATCATGGACGTCACCACACCCGAGCAGGCACGCATCGCCGAGGAGGCAGGCGCCTGCGCCGTCATGGCACTCGAGCGCATCCCGGCCGACATCCGTGCCGCAGGCGGCGTCTCGCGCATGAGCGACCCCAAGATGATCAAGAGCATCCAAGAGGCCGTCTCCATTCCCGTCATGGCCAAGTGCCGCATCGGTCACATTGTCGAGGCGCAGGTCCTGCAGGCCATCGAGATCGATTACATCGACGAGTCCGAGGTTCTCTCCCCCGCCGATGACGTCTATCACATCGACAAGACCCAGTTTGACGTGCCGTTTGTCTGCGGTGCCCGCGATCTGGGCGAGGCGCTGCGCCGTGTTACCGAAGGCGCCACGATGATTCGTACCAAGGGCGAGCCGGGCACGGGCGACGTCGTCCAGGCCGTGCGTCACATGCGCAAGATCCAAAAGCAGATCCGCGACGTTGTTGCTCTGCGCGATGATGAGCTCTTTGAGGCAGCCAAGCAACTGCAGGTTCCGGTCGAACTGGTCCGCGATGTCCATGCCACGGGTAAGCTTCCCGTCGTGAACTTTGCCGCCGGCGGCGTAGCGACTCCCGCCGACGCCGCGCTGATGATGCAGCTGGGTGCCGAGGGCGTCTTTGTGGGCTCGGGCATCTTTAAGAGCGGCGACCCGGCCAAACGCGCCGCCGCCATCGTCAAGGCTGTGGCAAACTTCAACGATGCCAAGCTCATCGCCGAGCTTTCGGAGGACCTGGGCGAGGCCATGGTGGGCATCAACGCCGACGAGATCGAGATCATCATGGAGGAGCGCGGGCGCTAGTCCGGCAGAAAGGATCGCACATGAGCGATTATGCAGACCAGACGGTCGCCGTGCTGGCGGTCCAAGGCGCTTTTGCCGAGCACGAGGCAAGACTATCCGAGCTGGGCGCACACTGTATTGAGCTGAGGCAGGCGGCTGATTTGAAGCAGGACTTTGACCGTCTGGTACTTCCCGGCGGCGAGTCCACCGTTCAAGGGAAGCTGCTTGATGAGTTGGGCATGCTCGAGGAGCTTCGTGCCCATATCGCTGAAGGCATGCCCGTCCTGGGCACCTGCGCCGGCTTGATTCTGCTGGCGCGCGGCCTTGCCGCCCACGACGATAAGGGAACGCCGCGCCTAGCAACCATGGATGTGCTCGTCGAGCGTAATGCCTATGGCAGACAGCTCGGCAGCTTTCGCACCAAGGGGCAGGTAGACGGTATCGACGATGAAGTGCCATTAACATTTATCCGTGCGCCCCGCATCGTCGAGGTGCACGGCAATGCCAAGGCCCTGGCCGAGGTCGATGGCCGCATCGTCGCCGCCCGTCAAGACAATCAGCTCGGTGTCACCTTCCACCCCGAACTCGACGACGACACGCGCCTCCACGAGCTCTTCCTCCAAATGTAGGCAGAAACCAAACGAGCGTGGATTTTCGGACGTATAGCAAATGAGAGTGGATAATCTCCCACTTTGAACTTGGATGCAGGCTCATACCGGGAGATTATCCACTCTCATGCTATGTAGTCGTTTAAGAACGTCCCCAATGACTACCTTGATCATGGCAATGCCGATGTTTTGGCACCGACAGCGAGCGCCCACCAGAGCGAACAAATTGGCATGAAAAGAGGACGGCATAGACCTTCTGGTCATGCCGTCCTCTTTGAATGACAAGTTGTCGCTCTGGTGGGCGCGCAGCGTCAACTAGTTACGCGGTTCGTAGAACCGCGTAACCCCTAAAAGCGGTTGCCGCGGAAGCCGCCACCGTTGCGGCCGCCACGGTCTCCACCGCGACCGCCGCGGTCGTTACCACGGTTGCCGCCAAAGCCGCCACGGTTGCCGCCGCGGTCGCCATAGCCACCACGGTTGCCGCCAAAGCCGCCGCGACCGCCACGGTCGCCGCCACGGCCGCCACGGGGACCACGGTCGTCACGGGGACCGCGGGGACCACGGTCGTCACGGCCGCCGCGAGGACCGCGATCCTCGTCCAGGCCCATGGCGACGAGCGGAGCGATAACCTTATCGAGAGCGGCCATCAGCTCGGTGGCCTCCTCGTAAGAAAGCTCGGGCAGGAGCTTCTCCTTCTTGTTGGCAAGCTCGACCAGGCCCTCAGCGGCATCCTCGGCAGCGAAGACGACGATCTTGCGCATATCGCCCTCGGCGTCGTCGATGCGGCCGACCAGATCGGCAGCCTCGGCCTCGGCCATCAGACCATCGAGCTCACGAAGGCGCATGCCCAGCAGGTCGGACATTTCCTTCTGCTCCATCTTGGGCTTGAGGTCAAGAAGCTTGATGGCGCGCTCGATGTTCGCCATGCGCTCGGCCTTGGCCTCCTCCTCCTTGGAAATAGCAAAGCGACGGCTACGCAGCAGGCGGGCGGCCTTCTGCATCTTGTCCATCAGCTCTTCGTCATCGTAATCAACGGCGGCCTCGACAACCTCGGCCTCCTCCTCGGCGGAAACCTCGTCAGCAGCCTCAACCTCGGCAGCTTCGGTCTCCACGGTCTCGACTGCCTCGACCTCGGCAGCCATGGTCTCGTTCTCGGTCTCGTTCATGATCTCTTCGTTCTCGGACATGAGACTCCTTCTTGGCCCTCTCGGGCATCATCGCCCCATTCGCGGGGCCCGTCGCGCACTCTTTGCGCTTTAAACATTCATGCCTCTCGGCAAAACGTCCATTAGTTTATGGTGTCGCCATCCAATCTAGCTGCAGAATCTATGTGCACACATTAATGCGACATGTGCGACTCGCGACGAGCGTACACCAGCGACGCCACGAACCCGACCGCGGCAATTACAGCCGCCACACGCACGGCAGCTGCAAATCCAATCGCCTGGGCAACGTCCGTCGCAACGCCAGCGGCGCCGGCAGTCGCCGCAGAACTCGAGAGCAGACCGATAAACAGCGACGGGCCAAACGATGCGGCAATCATATTCCACGTGTTAAGCAATGCCGTTCCGTGAGGATGTTCAGCGGCGGGTAGCGTCTCCAAGCCGGCCGTTTGCGAGGGGCTCAGCACCAAACCGACTCCGGCATACACCACAACGGTCAGCGCCACGACGACGCCGATGTTCATGCTTGCCGCCGTCATCGAGATGGCAATCTGTCCCACGGCAATCAGGGCAAAGCCGACCGGCAGCAGCGGCCATGCGCCACGGGCGTCCATCACGCGTCCGCCCACAATCGAGGTCACGGCGTTGCAGGCAATCGCCGGCAAAATGAGCAAGCCCGCAATAAGTGCGGTCATGCCGTATGCGCCCTCAAAATAGAGCGGCAACAAAACGCTCATCGAGAACGTCGTCATCATCGACACCACCACAAGCAAACACGCAGGCCAAAAACGAATGCTCGCCATGGGACGCACGTTAAGCACCGGATGCACGAGCTTGAGCTGACGGGCCGCAAATAGGCCGAGCAGCACAACAGCGGCGAAGAACGTCACGATGCCGGCAATCAGATTGGTCGAGAACTCGCCTACGGAATACACAAATGCCGTAATGCCGGCGGCGAGCAAAACAACCGACAGAATATCAAGCGTGGTGTTCGAGCGCTCTCCGACATTCTGAACAAGCTTTACGCCCGCTGCAGCGACCGCAATGCCGCCCACCAGCGGCACTACGAACACCGCCCTCCAGCCAAACAACGTGCACATAAGACCGCTGATCACAGGTCCAAACGCCGGCCCTAGCGTAATGCAGGCACCACCCAGGCTCAGATACAGACCGAGCTTCTCGCGCGGAGCGCAAGACAGCACCACGTTCATCATGAGCGGAAACAAGATGCCCGATCCCGCAGCCTGCAGGATACGGCTCGGCAGCAAAACGCTAAACGACGGAGCGATCAGACACAGGACTTCGCCGGCGACCATACATCCGCATGCGAAAAACAGCAGCTTGCGCGTCGAGAAACGGCCGGACAGGAAGGCCATGATGGCCGTAAAGATCGACGTCACGATCATGTAGCCCGAAACGAGCCACTGCGCCGTGGTTGCACTCACCGAAAAGGCCGCCATTATGTCGTGCAACGCCACGTTAATGATGTTCTCGTTAAACGCAGCAACAAAGGCTGCAATATACATTACGACGAGAATCGCCGCAGAGGCCGATGGCGTTACTTGAACTTGTTGCTGAGATTTGCTCCCCATGCATTTCCTTCCTCTTGGAACGACAGTCGCATCGCCCCAGAGGAACAGTCCAGGGCGAAAAATGAGCCCTAGACTTACGCCAGACACCGTACACGACGAGTCTGGCAACATGGTCCAACGTCGAAAGATTGTAACGCGGACGCACAGCTTTCCTTCCGCGCTATTATTAAAAGTCCACGAAAGCATAAGACATGAGGAGCCCGCCATGATTAAGCCCATCATGAAATCCGAGTTCTTTTTGCGCCTGCCTTCCGAAGACGCGGGACCCGACGATGCCGCGACCGGGCAGGATCTCCTGGATACGCTCCACGAGCATGTGCACGAGTGCGTGGGCCTCGCCGCCAACATGATCGGCGTGCGCAAACGCATCATCTGCGTAAAGGACGGCAGCAAGTCGCTGCTCATGTACAACCCGCAAATTCTTGAGCAGGTCAATGCCTATCAGACGAGCGAAGGATGCCTCTCGCTGACCGGCGAGCGTCCCTGTACCCGCTATCGCCGCATTAAGGTTGAGTATTTGGACGAAAACTTCGTCCACTGCATCAAAAACTTCTCGGGCTACACCGCCGAGATCATCCAGCACGAAATCGACCACTGCAATGGCGTCGTGGTTTAGGCCACCTGCCAAAATGAGGGTACCGGAGGCCTCCCTATGGATATCAGCCGCTTTGGCGAATTCGCCATCTTAGCGCAGTCACGCACGTTTCTTGATGCGGCGGAACTGCTTTTCATGTCGCAATCAACCCTCTCCAAGCACATCATGGCAATGGAGCACGAACTCGGCTGCAAGCTCATCGATCGAAGCCAGCGCCACGTAACACTCACCGCGCAAGGTGAAGCGCTCCTCCCCTATGCGCAAAAAATTGCGACGCTTCAGCACCGTTATCTTGCCGCCATTCAAATAGGCGCAGGTGAGCCGCTCGAGCACCTCACCGTAGGTTCTATCCCCATTATGGCCCCTTATGGGATCACGGACGCCGTCATCGATTTTCAGCAGGCGAACCCCTCATATTCCGTTGAGCTCATCGAGGGCGAGGGCGACACACTCAAGCGCATGCTCCTGCACGAGGACATTGACCTGGCCTTCATCCGTGACGGCGGCGCCATCGAGCCGGAGTTCAAAAAGATTCCCTTTACGACCGACCGGCTCGTGGCCGTCCTTCCACTCGACCATCCGCTCGCCGAACGTGACACCGTCGAGATAGACGACCTTATCGACGAGAATTTCCTCATGCTTCCCCAAGGCTCGTTCGTAAGCGAGCTCGTCCTTTCCCTTTGTCGCGAAGCTGGATTTGGCCCACGT
>UQXT01000028.1 GCA_900545075.1 uncultured Collinsella sp.
CACGATCGCCCCGGCCTCGACCTGCGCCAGCACCAGTCGCGACGACACCGTTCCCAGGTCAATCGCCGCCACCTTATATCGTTTGCAATCCGCCATTGCGGACTCCCCTCCAGGCGCTACTCACCTATTTGCCGTTGGACACAACCGTCTGGCCCTCGACGCCGTTAAATCCAAACAGCATATCGAGCGTCTGGATGTACCACGGCGCGTCCTTGCCGACCTCTTCGATCTCTTTGGCGACTTCGCTGGCCTTCTTGGCGTTCGAGGACTTTTTGCTCGACGACGAGTCCGAATCGTCGTCCAGGCCCAGCACGTTAATCTTGGTTTCGCCGGGCATCACCAGGCCCAGGTCCTCAGTCGCCGCGTCCTTAATACCCTCCTCCGAGAGCAGTTTGTCGACGCTTTTCTGCAGCTCGTCGTTATACTGCTGGCGAATCTCGACCTGCTTGGCCAAGATATCGCTCGAGCGTTTGGCAACGTAGAGGTCGCGCACGGGAAAGTACAGGCTCACGAGCACCAGGACGACGACAATGCCAATAAACAGCCCGCGCTGGGGCCCATGCGTAAAGTCGTAGATTGCCTTGACCACCGCGTTGTCGTTGGCGTAGTGCATGAAGTCCGAGCCCGAAAGACGGTTCGAGGGCCTAGTCGACTTTTCATGCGTTTGAGCCGAGGGACGCTGAGTATGCGCCGGGCGCGCCGAACGTGGCGGGCGCTCCGTCGGCATATTCATTTGAGCACGGGGGTGTGAGGCACTTGCCGGACGCTGTACACGGCAATCGACGCCCGCGTAGTCGGACCCGCCGAGCTGCGCGGTAGGTGCGCGGCGAGGCGACGGCTCGCGCGAACCGGCGGAATAATACCTGTTGTCGTAAATCTGATCCATGTGCGCCTTGTGCGGTTGAGGTTTGTTTGCGCTAAGTCCTTTAGTTATAGCACGAGCGCCCGCACCGCCTTCGCCAGCCTTTGCTCGACATAAAAAAGGCGCTGAGCCGTATGGCCCAGCGCCCAATGGTGCTCAACAGCGCCTGGCGGAAGCGAGACGAATCCGAGTCAGCCCCGCCCCGCGCACGCCGTTTGCCTAGCGAATGTTGTAGAACGCAGACTTGCCGGCGTAGCGCGCGCTGCCCTCGAGCTCGTCCTCGATGCGGATGAGCTGGTTGTACTTGGCGATACGGTCGCTGCGGCACGGGGCGCCCGACTTGATCTGGCCGGCGTTAACACCCACGACCAGGTCAGCGATGGTGGAGTCCTCGGTCTCGCCGGAACGGTGGCTCACGATGCAAGCGTAGCCGGCCTCCTTGGCAGTCTCGATAGCCTCGAGCGACTCAGTGAGCGTGCCGATCTGGTTGACCTTGACCAGAATCGCGTTGGCGGCGCCCAGCTCGATGCCCTTCTTGAGGCGCTCGGTGTTGGTGACGAACAGGTCGTCGCCCACCAGCTGCGCCTTGTTGCCAATGCGGCGGGTGAGCTCAACCCAGCCGTCCCAGTCCTCCTCTGCCATGCCGTCCTCGATGGAGATGATGGGATAGGTGTCGACAAGCTTCTCCCAGTAATCGACCATCTGAGCGCTCGTATACTCAACGCCCTCGCCCTTGAGCTCGTACATGCCGGTCTCGGCGTTGTAGAACTCGGTGGACGCCGGATCCATGGCGTACATAAAGTCGACGCCGGGCTTAAAGCCAGCCTTCTCGACGGCCTTGGTGATGTACTCGAACGGCTCGGCATTGGTCTTAAGGTTGGGGGCAAAGCCGCCCTCGTCGCCCACACCGCCGCCCAGGCCGGCCTCGTGCAGCACGCCCTTGAGGGTGTGGTAGACCTCGGCGCACCAACGCAGGCCCTCGGCAAAGCTCGGGGCGCCCACCGGCATGATCATGAACTCCTGGAAGTCGACGTTATTATCGGCATGCACGCCGCCGTTGAGAATGTTCATCATAGGTGTGGGCAGCAGGTGGGCGTTGACGCCACCCAGGTACTGGTACAGCGACAGGCCCGCCGACTCTGCCGCAGCGCGGGCAACGGCCAACGATACGCCCAGAATGGCGTTGGCGCCGAGCTTGGTTTTGTTGGGCGTGCCGTCGGCGGCAATCAGTGCAGCGTCAACGGCACGCTGATCGAAGGCATCGAGGCCCACGACGGCGTTGGCGCACTCGTTGTTGACATGCTCGACGGCCTGCGAAACGCCCTTGCCCAAGTAACGACCCTTGTCGCCGTCGCGCAGCTCGCAAGCTTCGAAAGCGCCGGTCGAAGCGCCCGAAGGCACCATCGCGCGACCGAAGCTGCCGTCCTCGAGCACGACCTCGACCTCGACGGTGGGGTTGCCGCGGCTGTCGAGCACCTCACGACCGTAGACGTCCAAAATGTCACTCATGTTGTCTCCCTCTCACTTGGAAACGTAGTTGATGCAAGCGACTGGCCGACTGTGCACCATCGGTGCGCCTCCGTAAGTTAGCCATGTCGCACTTTTTGCATTATGCCCTAAGTTAGCCTAGGGATACATATGAATTGGAGAAATCATTCTTTGGAGCGCTTGTTTTTGCACCGAACATTCATCTCTGGAGGTCGCCCCCCATTAAATTCTTCTATCGGCATACCGTCTTTACCTGGCTTGCGAATGAAAGAGCCAATAATGTGCTTTTACGTCGTGCAAAGTTCTGGATATCGTGCAATTCTAAGGGTCTGAAGTTCTGGATATCGTGCATAATCAGGTTATAAAAGTTCTGGATATCGTGCACGAGGTAGCCATGCTTAAACGAAAAGCCTATGACAAACTACTAAAATGGAAGCATGAAAGCGCTGGTAAAACAGCACTTCTTATTGAAGGAGCCCGCCGCGTCGGCAAGAGCACGCTTGCCCGCACGTTTGGAGAAACCGAATACAAGTCCTGCCTTGTCATTGATTTCTTTCAAGCACCTGCCGAAGTTAAGCAATATTTTGAGGACTATCGCACTGACTTCGACTCGCTCTTCCTCTATCTCTCGGTTTTCTATAACGTCAAACTCTATGAACACGAGACGCTTATCGTCTTCGACGAGGTCCAGATGTACCCGCAAGCACGCGGACTCATCAAGTATCTCGTTGCAGACGGACGTTACGACTACATCGAAACTGGATCCCTGCTCAGCATCAAGCAGAACATTAAAGATATTGTCATCCCATCCGAGGAAGAGTCTCTGGAACTTGAGCCCCTCGACTTTGAGGAGTTTCTTTGGGGCATGGACGAAAAGGGGCTGGCCGATCTCATTCGCATGAGTTTTAACAAGATGAAGCCGCTCCCCGATGCCCTACATCGCAGAGCGCTCTCCCTTATGCGCGAATACATGCTCGTAGGCGGCATGCCTGAGCCGGTATCCGTCTATGTTGAACAGCGCGCTTTTGCGCCCGTCGACGCTTCGAAGCGCCGAATCGTCCAGCTCTATCGCAACGATATCTCTCGTTTTGCAACCGGTTACGAATTCAAAGTCGTCTCCGTACTCGATGGCATCCCGGGTCAGCTCTCTAGGCACGAAAAACGATTCAAGCTTTCCTCACTTGATAAAAACGCACGCATGCGCACCTACGAAGAAGCCTTCTTTTGGCTGGCAGACGCGCGAATTGCCAATATCTGCTATGCCGCAAGCGAACCGAGCGTGGGCCTTTCACTCAGCATGGAGCAAACGGCCCTCAAGTGCTACATGGCAGACACCGGCCTGCTTGTAACGCTTGCCTTCTCTGACAACAACGATACCGATGAAGACGTTTACAGAGCCGTGCTTCGCGGCGACATCGGATTGAACGAAGGAATGCTTACCGAAAACTACGTTGCCCAATCTCTAAAGGCCAATGGGCACAGGCTCTTCTTTTATTCCCAAAGCGGAAAGAAGGAGGGGGAGGAGCGCATGGAAATCGACTTCCTCGTTACCCGACCCTATGTCAATGCCGCCGGAAAGCCGCGCATCAGCCCCATCGAAGTTAAGTCGCCACGCAGATACGGAACCATCTCCCTCGACCGATTCCGCGCGCGCTTTAACAAGAAGATTGGGATGGCTTACGTGTTGCACCCTAAACAACTCGAGTGGGATGCCGAAGCGCAGCTGGCACATCTTCCGTTGTATATGGCTTTTTGCTTGTAGAGACCTCTCTACGAATGGATGCCGTGAGAGACGCAGGCCTCACTCGCTTGCTTTTGCTTGGTCCCACAGGTCGTTGAGTTGAGCGGTTGAGCAGGCGGCGAGGTCATCGCCCGCCTCGTGCACGGCGGCCTCCATCGCAGCCCAGCGACGGCGGAACTTGGCCGTGCTGGCACGCAGGGCGCTCTCGGCGTCGATTCCTTCTTTGCGCGCAACGTTGACTAGGGCAAAGAGCAGGTCGCCAAACTCCATTTCGCGCTCGGGCGTTCCGGGAGCCTCGGCCTCAAACTCGGCACGCTCCTCGGCGACCTCGTCCCACACATCCTGGACCGTCTCCCATTCAAAGCCCACGGCAGCCGCCTTGCGCGACACCTTCTGAGCCTGCATCAGCGCCGGCAGATGCGTGGGCACGCCGTCGAGTAGGCCCTCGGGCGCAGCCTCGCCCGCTACCACGGCCTTGTCCTTGGCGGCCTTCTCGGCAAGCTTAACCTCATCCCAAATCTTGAGCACCTCGTCGGAGCTATCGGCATCAACATCACCAAACACGTGCGGATGACGGCGGATGAGCTTGGCATCGATATCGCGCGCCACGTCGGCCAGCGTAAACTCACCGGCGTCCGCTGCGATCTGCGTATGCAGCACTACCTGCATGAGCACGTCGCCGAGCTCCTCGCGCAGATGTGCCACGTCGTCCACCTCGATGCAATCGAGCGCCTCGTAGGCTTCCTCGATCATGTTCTTGCCAATGCTGCGGTGCGTCTGCTCGCGGTCCCATGGGCAGCCGTCGGGCTGACGAAGGCGCCAGATGGTCTGCACCAGATGCTGCAGCTCGGCTGACGCGTCGACCAGCGTGGACAGGTCGCGCGAACCCTCGGCATTTTGCTGAGCCATACGCTGCGCCATGGTTATTCCTCCTCCAGGATCACATGGCGGAACGCGCCGCCCTCGTAGATGCCGTAGCTGTGCGTACCGTCCTTGGGAATGCTCACGCTGCCGGGGTTGAAGAGCCACAGGCCCGGGTGCGCGGCGCTTTCCTCGTTAACCTTGATGTGCGTGTGGCCGTAGACGAGCGCGGAGCCCTCGGGAAGCGCAGGCGCGTGGTCGACGCTGTTGTGCATGCCAGCGCCAAAGACGTGGCCGTGCGTCAGGAACAGCTCGCGGCCGGTCTCGTCAAACAGCGTGGCGTAGTCGGCCATGACGGGAAAGTCGAGCACCATCTGGTCGACCTCGGCGTCGCAGTTGCCACGCACCGCGATGATGCGGTCGGCCAGGGCGTTGAGCAGCGGAATCACGCGCTTGGGAGCATAGTCGCGCGGCAGGTCGTTGCGCGGACCGTGATAGAGCAGGTCGCCCAGCAGGACGATGCGGTCGGGCTGCTCGGACTCGATGGCGGCGCAGAGGCGCTCGGCCCAGTATGCCGAGCCGTGGATGTCGGAAGCGATGAGGTATTTCATGGGGAGGTCCTTTCGGAGTGGGGTTGATGGAGCTGGGCGTGGCGTGCCACCGGCCGCGTTACTCAAATCGCAGTGCCACGGCTTGTGCCGCCTGCATCACGCGCTGGAGCGGCACGTTATGCTCGCGAGCGAGGCGGGAGCAGTCTTCGTACTCGGGCGCCGCACGCTCACTGCCGTCGGGCAGGGTGGCCACCTTGACGGACACCTCGCCCCATGGCGTCGTTACGCGCTCAAAGCGGCGTGGCAGGCAAACGCGCTCCATGACCTGGCGACGAATGCCGTTGGTCGTGGTTTCCAAAAAGATAATCGTCTGCAGGCGCTCGATATCCTCGTGGGTGCAGATTACCTGCAGCTGCCAGCCGGGACGGCCCTTCTTGCAATAGAGGGGTAGCCAATGCACCTCGCGCGCACCGGCCTCGCGCAGGCGGTCGGCGGCGTAGGCGAGCACCTCGGGCGACGCGTCGTCGATATCGCATTCCAGTTTGACGATGGTCTCGGGCGCATCGGTCTCGCGGGACAGCGGAGATTTGCTATCGCATGGCATACGGTCCGACTCCTTTCCGCACGGGCTCGTTTTGTTCACCCAAACGCTAACACATCGCGGGCGGCGTGGATGTGGCGGAGCGCGATGAGCGCGATTTTCCCTGTCCGCAAGAAACCGACACTCCACCGCCTCAGCCAAACATGTACGTCAGCCTCCAAACATGTCATTTTTTGCAGCTTTTGGAGGCTGATGCACATGATTCGGAGCGAGGCCGATGTCGCGAGCTCGCCCTTATGCGCTACCCGTCCTTTCCAGTCGATTTCGGTCCCCGGCGCGCTCGTCGCATCGAGGGCCGCGCCGCTACAATGGAGCGGATTCGCTTGACGCAAAGGAGCCTCCATGTCTGCTTGCCCGATGGTCGATTGCCATACCCACACCTCGTTCTCGGACGGACATGCCTCGTTTGAGGACAACGTTCGCGCCGCTGCTGCGGCCGGTTGCCGCGCCATGGTCTCAACCGACCATCTCACCCTGCCCGCCAGCATGGATGCCAACTGCGAAGTGCAGGTTGCTGAGGGCGACCTGCCGACACATCGCTTGGCTTTTGAGGACGCCCGCAAGCTTGCCGCGCAGATCGCGCCGGAGCTCGAGCTTATCTATGGCTTTGAATGCGATTGGTACGAGGGCTGCGAGCCTTTGGTTGAGCGCTGGTCCCAGGGCGCCGTCGTGCGCCTGGGCAGTGTGCACTGGATTGGTAACCCAGGCGATATTGCGGCAGGTGCTGCGGGCACGGCGGGGACGGAGGACGTCGCTCGTCCCGATACGCCCGATTCGCGCTGCGGCTGGATCGACGATGACACCAACCTGCACGTTTGGGAAAACTTAGGCGTGCGCGGCGTGTGGGAGCGCTATGTCGATGACTGGTGCCGTGCCTGCGAGAGCCCGCTCAACTTTGATGTGATGGCTCACCCCGACCTGGTCATGCGCTTTTCGAAGGAGGGCTTTGCGCCCGACTTTGACCCGGCGCCGTTCTGGGAGCAGATGGCTGAGTGCGCCCACGATACGGGTCGCCGCGTTGAGGTCTCGACCGCCGCACCGCGCAAGGGCCTCGATGACTACTATCCCGCGACCGGATTGCTGCGTTGCTTTGCCCACGCCGAGGTGCCGATCACTTTTGGCTCGGACGCACACCGCGCCTGCGACATCTGCTGGAACATCCGTGAAGCCCAGGCACACGCCTACGACTGCGGCTACCGAACCTTCGGCATCCCCCACGCCACCGGCGAATGGGAACCCACACCCCTCGACTAGCCATCCCTTTATAAGTTGCGGTGAAATAGTTCCTGTTTATAGCCCTAAGATCATCAAACAAGAACTATTCCACCGCAACTTCAATTTGATCCGTTGGGGACGGAGGAAAACGGATCATTTGGTACAAAATATCCTGTCCCCCTTGCACCAAAAGCTTAACTAGTGGCGGCGGGCGTTGAGTTCGCCGGCCAGCTCGTCGAGGGTGATGCCGTAGCGCTCGAGCGTCACGAGCAGGTGGTAGACCAGGTCACCGGCCTCGTAGCGAATGTGATCGTGGTCGTTATCCTTGCAGGCCATGATGACCTCGCTCGCTTCCTCGGCAAGCTTCTTTAGCAGCTCATCCTCGACGTCGGTCAGCAGACGAGCGGTATAGCTCTCCTGCGGCGATGCGTCGCGACGGCCATGAATCACCTCGGCCAGCCCCGTCAGCGTCTCACCGATATTTCCATCCTGAACATTCGCGGTGCGCACACCCATGGTTCAATCCTTTCTGGTTGGCCAAGCGCCTAGTCGAGCGCCCGCCCTACGCGAGTTTCCTAAAGAAGCAGGTACGGTTGCCGGTATGGCAGGCCGGACCCGGCGAGTCGACCTTGACCAGCAGCGTATCGCTATCGCAGTCGGCCCAGAGCTCCTTGACCGCCTGCATGTTGCCGCTCGTCGCGCCCTTGTTCCAGAGCTCCTGGCGGCTGCGGCTCCAAAACCACGTGGTGCCGGTCTTGAGCGTCAGCCCCACCGACTCCTCGTTCATCCAGGCAACCATAAGCACCTCGCCGGTGTCATACTGCTGAACCACACAAGGAATCAGCCCGCGGGCGTCGTACGTAAGATCAGACGCTTCTATTACCTCAGTCATCATTTCTCCCAAGTAATTACCGTGAACATCGCAGGTCGGCGAGGGTTGTCCAGGTGCCGCAGGTTGCCGCGAAAGAGGAGCGACGCGTACTTTGGTACGCGAGCGACGGTTTGAGCGGCAAGATGCGGTGCCTGGGCAAGCCGCAGCGCTAAAAGTCCAGCCTCACAGGGATGCCCTGCGACGCCATATACTCCTTCACCTGGCGAATGCTGAAAGTTCCAAAGTGAAAGACGCTCGCCGCTAGCACGGCGTCGGCCTCGCCCTCGATCACGCCCTCGGCAAAATGTTCGAGCGTGCCCACGCCGCCGCTCGCGATGACGGGAATCGGCACCGCGCGCGCCACGGCACGGGTGAGTGCCAAATCAAAACCGGCCTTGGTACCGTCGCGATCCATGCTGGTCAGTAGGATTTCGCCGGCGCCACGACGAGCCGCCTCCTCGGCCCACGCCACCGCGTCGATACCCGTGGCGTTGCGGCCTCCTGCGGTAAAGACTTCCCACTTGTCGGCACCGGATGCGCCGGGCAAACCGACGCGCTTGGCATCGATCGCCACGACCACGGCCTGGCTACCAAACGCCGCGGCAGCCTGGCTGATCAGCGACGGATCGCGCACGGCCGCCGAGTTGAGCGATACCTTGTCGGCGCCGGCGGCAACCATGGTCCGCATGCCCGCCAGGTCGCGAAAGCCGCCGCCCACGGTATAGGGAATGGCGAGCTCCTCGGCCGCATGCGCCGCCATCTCGATAGTCGTCGCACGGTTGTCGCTCGTGGCGGTAATGTCCAGGAAGACGACCTCGTCCGCGCCCTCGCGGTCGTAGGCGCGCGCCAGCTCCACCGGATCGCCCGCATCGCGCAGGCTCACAAAGTTGACGCCCTTGACCACGCGGCCGTCCTTGACATCCAAGCAGGGAATCACGCGTTTGGTAAGCATGGGCTACTCCTCCCCTCGGGCGGCGGACAGCGCCTGGGCCAGCGTAAAATTGCCCTCGTAGAGCGCACGGCCGGTAATGGCACCTTCAATCGCGCCCTCGCCCACCGCGGCCAGCGCACGGATGTCGTCGAGCGTCGAGATACCGCCCGAAGCCACGACGGGAAATCCCGCGACCTCGGCCACATGGCGATACGCCGCCACATCGATGCCCGTCTGCATGCCATCGCGTGCGATGTCGGTATACACCAGATGCTTAAAGCCCAGCTCGGAAAGCTGCGCCACGGCATCGTCGAGCGCCACACCCACGCCGTCACGCCAGCCGTTCACCTTGACTTGGCCGTCGCGCGCGGCGATGTCTGCCACCAGCAACTCGCCAAAGCCTTGGGCCGCCACCTCGGCAAATCCCGGCTCGGTCACCAGCACCGTGCCCAGCGCGATGCGACGCGCGCCATAGCCGGCCAGCTCGTCGATGCGTGCAAGCGAGCGAACGCCGCCGCCCACGTCCACAGACAGACCGTCGACGCCGCAGATGGCCTTAATCGCCGCCGAGTTGGCAGCGCATGTGTTCTCGTCCTCGCCAAAGGCAGCGGACAGGTCGACGACGTGCACCCAGCTTGCGCCCTGCTCGGCAAACGAGCGGGCGACGGCCACGGGGTCGTCGGAATATACCTTGCAGCGGCTGCGGTCGCCGCGCTCCAGGCGCACGACCTTGCCGCCGATCAGATCGATTGCGGGGAACAGGATCATCGGCCAACCTCCTCGACGATGTTGACGAAGTTCTTAAGGATGCGCTGACCCAGCGCGGAGGATTTCTCAGGATGGAACTGGCAGCCCCACACGTTGTCATGGCGCACGATGCACGGGAAGCTCCGCGTGTAGTGCGTGCGCGCCAGAACGTCGGCAGCATCGGCGTCGTCGGCCACCGCGTAGCTGTGGGTAAAGTACATGTTGGCACCCTCGGCAAAACCAGCAAGCAGCGGGTCGGCCGCGCCGGCGGGCGTCATGTGCACCTGGTCCCAGCCCACGTGCGGCACCTTCAGGCGGCTCGACTCCAGGCGCGTGCACGAACCGCGCATAATACCCAGGCCATCGACCCAGGGACCACCAGCCCGCTCGGGGGCGTTGCCGTCGGCGACCACGCCCTCGTCCGCAGACACGCCCTCGTTGCCACGCTCAAAAAATAGCTGAAGGCCCAAGCAGATGCCGAGCAGCGGAGTTCCGGCGGCGACGGCATCGAGCACGGCCGCCTCCTCGCCGCTCTGGCGCATAAAGGCGATCGCGTCATAGAACGCGCCCACGCCCGGGATGACCAGGCCGTCGGCGTTGCGGATCTGTTCCGGATCGTCCGACGTGCAGGCGGCGGCACCGGCGCGCGCAAGCCCGCGCACGACGCTCGACAAGTTGCCCTTGTGGTAGTCGACCACCACGATCTTCGGTTCGCCCACGCGACCCTCCCTTATCTCATTCAAAACCTGTCCTTTTTTGGCAGGTTACAGCGAGCCCTTGGTGCTGGGGATACCCTGCACGCGGGGATCGTGCTCGCAGGCGTGGCGCATCGTGCGGCCCACGGCCTTAAAGGCGGCCTCGATAATGTGGTGCGAGTTGCCGCCCGCCAGCTCGCGCACGTGCAGCGTGAGTTTGGCATCGCGTGCGAAGGCATAGAAGAACTCAACGGCCAGCTCGGTATCGAAGCCGCCCACGCGCTCGGTCGGCACGGGCAGCTCGCAATAGGCCTGCCCGCGGCCCGAAATGTCTACGGCAGCCATCACGAGCGTCTCGTCCATGGCAATCGCTGCATCGGCAAAGCGTGTAATGCCCGCCTTGTCGCCCAGCGCTTGGCAAAACGCCTCGCCCAACACGATGCCCGCGTCCTCGACGGTATGGTGCGCGTCGACCTCAACGTCGCCTACCGCATGCACCGTCAAATCAAACAGGCCATGGCGACCAAAGGCGTTGAGCATATGGTCGAAAAACGGTACGCCCGTCGAGATATCACACACGCCGCTCCCGTCCAGGTCGAGCTTGACGACAATGTCGGTCTCACCCGTCTTGCGGGTCACCTCGGCATAACGGCCCATCTACATCTCCTCCTTCACCAGCGCGGCAAACGCGGCCAGCACCTCATCGTTTTCCTGCGGCGTGCCAACAGTGATGCGCAGGCAGTCCGCAAGGCCCGGCGCGTAGCTAAAGTCGCGCACCAAAATCGAATACTCGTCGCGCAGGCGCTCACGCACGCGCGTGGCATGCGGCGTACGTACGAGTACAAAGTTCGCCGCACTCGGCCATGCCTCCACTGGCAGGCCCTCGGCAGCCATTGCGCGCAGGGCGCACAGCTCGCGCTCGCGCTCGGATGTGACCTGTGCCACCACGGGCGTGTACGCATCGCGGGCACGCACGCAGGCAAGCGCGGTTGCCTGGCTCAGCACGTTGACCGAATAGATCTGGCGAATCGCCGCGAACACGTCGATGACCTCGGGGGCTGCAATCACATAGCCCAGACGCGTGCCGGCGGCGCCAAACGCCTTGGACAGCGTGTGCAAAATCACCAGGTTGGGATGCTCGGCGATAAGGCCTTGCACCGTGGTGGCCGCGCCAAACGAATCGTCCGCAAACTCAACGTAGGCCTCGTCGACCATGACCATGCCGGGGCACGCATCACACAGGGCCGCGACAAAGTCGAGCGGCGTCACATCGCCCGTGGGATTGTTGGGCGAGGTCACGATCGCCAGATTGCACTCGGGCGCCGCTGCGAGCACAGCCGCTTGGTCGAGCTCAAAGGTCGCCAGGTCGCGCCACACATCGCGCACCTCGGTCTGACAAAGCGACGCAAAGAACGCATACTCACTAAAGCACGGCGGGCAGTTGAGCAGGGTCCGTCCCGCGCCGCCAAACGCCAACAGGTAGTTATAGAGCAGCTCGTCGCCGCCGTTTCCCACGCAAATGTTCTCGCGCGTCACGCCATGCCAAGTGGCAAGCTCGTCGCGCAGGTCGTTGGACATGGGATCGGGGTAGCGGTTGAGCGGCGTGGCAACCAGGGCCGCGTCGATCGCCTCGCGCACGCCGGCCGGCACGGGATAGGTGTTCTCGTTGGCCGAAAGGTTGATGCGCGTAGGCGTAAAGTTGGGATCGTAGGGCTCAATACCGGCCAGGTAAGGCTGGACGAGCTCCTTCATGTGGGGCGTCAGCTCGGCCATATTAGGCCTCCTTACCAGTCGCGCCAACGCCATCCGCGCCCGCAGCCGCCAGGTCAACGCCCTCGGCAACCGTCGCCACGGCGTCGCCCGGCCAGGCGACCTTGGTCAGGTCGGCCGCGGCCAGCGACGCGGCACTCACGGCATCCTCGCCCTGCTCCAGCACACGGCGACGCAGTGCGGCCGAAAGCGCGTGCGCCCACAGGCCCTCAGCCTCGGCCAGACGCTGTGTGGCGGGAGCGTCGGAGAGCAGGCCCTCGGGTGTATAGCAAATGACGCTCGAGCGCTTAACGAACTCTTCGACCGAAAGCGGGTTGGAGAACATGGCCGTACCGCCGGTTGGCAGCGTGTGGTTGGGGCCGGCAACGTAATCGCCAAGCGGTTCGGAACTCCAAGCGCCCACAAAGATGGCGCCGGCGTTGCGAATGCCGCCAAGCAGGCCCATCGCATCCTTGCAGTGCAGCTCCAGGTGCTCGGGTGCCACGGTGTTCACTGCCTCGACGGCGGCAGCCATGTCGGCGGCCACCACGATGGTGCCCTCGTTATCGAGCGAGGCACGCGTAATCTCGGCACGCGGGGACTGCGCCACCAGAATATCGATGCCCGCCTCGACCTCGCGCGCAAACTGCTCGTCGCAGGTCACCAGATAACAGGCTGCCAGCGGATCGTGCTCGGCCTGGGCCATCAGGTCGGCCGCGACCACCATGGGCTTGGCCGTGGCATCGGCCAGCACACAGACCTCGGAGGGGCCAGCGACCATATCGATTCCCACGTCACCGGAGACGATCTGCTTGGCCGCGGCGACAAAGGCGTTGCCCGGACCGGTGATTTTATCGACGCGCGGAATGGTCTCGGTACCGTACGCCAGCGCGGCCACGGCCTGAGCGCCGCCCACCATATAGATTTCGTCCACGCCGCCGAGCTTTGCCGCGGCGAGCGTGTAGAGGCTGATCAGGCCGTCTTTTTGCGGCGGAGTCACCATAACCACGCGCTTGACGCCGGCCACCTTGGCGGGAATGGCGTTCATAAGCACGGTGGAAGGGTACTGTGCACGACCGCCCGGCACATAGATGCCGGCCGCCGCGAGCGGGGTCACCTTAACGCCGAGCATCGTGCCGTCCGGGCGCGTGGTAAACCAGCTCTGCTCGACCTCACGCTGGTGGAACTCGCGAATCTGGCGCGCGGCCTTTTCGAGCGCAGCGACAAAGGCCGGATCGAGGCCTTCGAGCGCGGCATCGATCTGCTCCTGCGGCAGACGGAAGCTCTGCAGCTCAACGCCGTCAAAACGCTGACAGTAATCGCGCACCGCGGCATCGCCGTTGGCGCGCACGTCGGCCACGATATCGCGGGCGGCGTCGACGATGTTTTGCGGCAGCACGCCCTTGCGGTTGAGCTGGTTGGTAACGAGGCGCTCACCGGGAGCAAGCTTGATGGTCTTCATATCGGTATCCCCTATCGGTCGAGGTTGTGTTCGAAAAACGAGAGGCCGGGCGGCGGCGCCAATCGGCCCGCAGCCCAGACGTTGGGACGCCCGTGCGTGCTCGCGCTATTGTGCCGAGCCCGCAACGGGCTCAAAATGCTTGTCCTTCACGGCCGCGGCCAGACGATCTGCCAGATTGCGTACGCGCGAATCCAGGCGCGCGGCACCTGGATTGACGAAGAAACGGGCCGTGCAGTCCATGATGCGACCGGTAATGACCAGGTCGTTGTCGCGTAGCGTGGCACCCGTGGCGGTAATGTCCACGATGCGATCGGTCATGCCGACGATGGGGCCCAGCTCGATGTTGCCGTGCAGCGAAACGATGTCGGCGTTCACGCCTCGCTCGGCATACCAGGCGCTCGCGATGCGCGGATACTTGGTGGCCACGCGAAGCGATCCGCGGCGAGCATAGTTGCGCTCGGCCTGACCGGCGCGCCATGCGGGCTCCGCCTCGATAAAGGTGCACAGGCCGTAGCCCAGATCGACCAGCTGCAGCAAGTTGAGGTCTGCCTCGATGAGCGAGTCCCAGCCACAGATGCCGCAATCGGCACCACCGCAGCCCACAAAGGCGGGCGCATCGCTGGGTCGCACGATGACAAACTCGATATCGCCGACCGTGCCCTCGCCGGCACGCGTGTCGCGGCCGCGCACGATCAGGTGACGACCGGGATCGCGCAGCTCCGAGACATCCAAGCCCGCGGCCTCGAGCACGTCGAGTGTGTCGGCCTTAAGCGAGCCCTTGGGCACGGCAATGCGCAGCGGACCCTCGGCGCCACGGCCCGCGGCGTGATCGCCATCGGAAGCAGCGTCCTCGGCCGAGGTGTGCGCGGCCTCCAGGCGCTCGAGCGAAAAGGCGAAGCCCGCCGCCGGCACCTCGATACCGTCGCCAAACGCACCGGTAAAGATGGAGTCGTAGCGTCCGCCCGAACCCACCGGATCGGGCAGGCCACCGGCATAGGCCTTAAAGACCAGGCCCGTGTAGTAATCAAACGAGTTCATGATGGAGAAGTCGAAGGACAGTACCTGGGCGTCCTCGGGAGCCAGGCCCTCGACCAGGGCACGCAGCTCGCGCGTAAGCGACGCGACAATGCCCGCCGCCGCCAGCAGCGCGTCGACACGGTCGAGCACCTCGGCACCACCGTGCAGGCGCGGCAGCTCGCTAATGGCGGCCTTGACGGCATCGGACTCGGCGCTGGCAGCCACGCGGGCATCGAGGCCCACAAAGTCGTTGGCATGCACGCAGCGCAGGGCCTCGGCGGCCAGCTCGCGATCCTCGCACGCCGCGAGCAGTTCCTTAAACGGACGCACGCTGCCCGCGATAATGCGCGCACCGGGAAGTGCCAGCTTGCGCACGGCCTCGGCCACCAGTGAGACAATCTCGACATCGCCCGAGGTATCGCCCGCGCCGATAAGCTCAAAGCCCAACTGCGTAAACTGGCGCGAACCACCGGCATTGCGCTGACACTCGCGAACCACCGGCGCCTCGTAACGTAAGCGCAGAGGCAAGTCGGCAGCGCGCATACGGGTCGAAACCAAGCGCACGATCGGCAGCGTGTTGTCGGGACGGACCACCAGCAGGCGGCCATCATCGTCAAAGAGCTTAAACGGCGTGTCCGCAATGCGGCCGCCTTCCTCGAGCGAGCCCTTGTCCTCGAGCAGCGGCGTCTCGACCGGAAGGTAATGATGCTCCCTAAAGCAGCCCTTCACCGTCAGCGCAATCTCCTCGCGCGCCTGAGCCTCCTCGGGCAATATGTCCCGGAATCCCCACGGTGTGGCCGTCATCTGATGAGCCTCCTCATGCTGTGTTTCATATAGAGCAGAAGACCGGCATAGCTCCGCCGGTCTTCTGGGTACTTTAGCATACTAGAGTGTTTGCGGGGAAAATCCGTCGCAGCCGCTCACACCGTATTCATTTGGAAACATTGGAGCGGATCGCCCGCGGCCCCGCTCGCCCAGCGGAAAAGTTTACAGACGAGGGCCGGGGAGGCATGCTTTGTTTTGAGAAGTGGGCTCCGCGAACTTCTCAAAACAAAGCATGCCTCCCCGGCCCCGGCAATGTAATCTTGGCTGACCAAAGGAAGATGCGCAGCCCCAAGGCCGCAACAGCCAAGTCCCCATTACATTAAAAAATATCAGCCCCCGCATATCGAAACGGTCGAGAGGGCCTTGCCCGGGAGGGTGACTTTGTCCGGGGAAGTTCGCGAAGCCCACTTCCCGGAGCAAGGCAACCCGCCCGGAGCAGACCCCAGCGCGAGGCCGTCCCGGATGCCTACCTACTCGTTGTCGCCGGCAGTTAGCTGCGTTGCGGAGAGTGTGCCGTCGGCAGCAGTTGCGGCTGCGGCGTCGGGCCAGACCCAGTCGGTAAAGGCCGGGTGATCGAAGCCCTCGTCGCACGCGAACTCAAAGGCCTCGGTGCGGAAAGCCTCCCACTCATCAATCTGCTCGGCAAACTTATCGGCGTCGACCATGCGCAGCACGTCGGCGGCCAGTGCCCAGCGGTCCATGTTGTTCAGGCGCAGCATGTCGAACGGCGTGGTCGTGGAGCCCTTCTCCTCGTAGCCGTGGACGCGGAAGGCGTCGTGGCCGGGGCGGTTCCAGATCAGGCGGCGAATCGTGCCGGCATAGGCGTGGAATGCAAAGAGCACAGGCTTCTCACCGCAGCCGAACAGCTCAGCCCAGCGCTCATCGCTGATGGCCTGGTCGTTCTCGCAGGCGTTCTGAATCTTGAGCAGATCGACCACGTTGACGAACCACACCTTAATGCCCAGCTCACGCAGCATATCGGTTGCAGCCAGAGCCTCGAGCGTCGGCACGTCGCCGCACGTGGCGACCACGACGTCGGCCTCGGCGAGCGAATCGGCAGTCGATGCCCACTCCCAGGTCGCTACGCCCTCAGCGAGCTCGGACTTGGCCTCGTCGACCGTCTGGAAGGTGGGGGCGGGCTGCTTGCCACAGAAGATGGCGTTGATGCAGTCGGTGGACTGGTAGACGCGCTCGGCAACGGCAAGCGCCATGTTGGCGTCGGCCGGATAGTAGGCATTCACGATATGCGTGTCGTTGGCCTTGTTGAGCAGCAGGTCGATAAAGCCGGGGTCCTGGTGCGAGAAGCCGTTGTGGTCCTGACGCCAGACATGGCTCGACAGCAAAATGTTGAGACCGCTAATGGGGGCACGCCACGGAATCTCGCGCTTGGTGGCCTCGAGCCATTTGCAGTGCTGGTTGACCATGGAATCGACCACGTGGACAAAGCTCTCGTAGGAGCTCCACACACCCGAGCGGCCGGTGAGCACGTATGCCTCGAGGAAGCCCTCGCACTGGTGCTCGGACAGCTGCTCGACAACCTTACCGGAACCGGCCAGCAGCTCGTCGTTGGCATCGTCCTCGTAGAAGCCTGCATCCCACTGCTTCTTGGTCACCTTGTAGGCAGCCTGCAGGCGGTTGGACGCAGTCTCGTCGGGACCGAAAATGCGGAAATCGTCCATGTTCTTGGCCAGAACGTCGGCAGTGTACTCGCCAAAGACGCGAGCGGCCTCGGTGGAACCCCAGCCGTGGCCCTTGCTTGCGACGGGGATCTCGTGGGCATGAATATCGGGAAGCTCAAGCTCGCGGCGCACCTTGCCGCCGTTTGCATTGGGGTTGGCGCCGATGCGCAGCTCACCGGTCGGCATAAAGGCCGTCACCTCGGGGCGCACCTGGCCTTCGGGCGTAAAGAGCTCCTCGGGCTTGTAGGAGCGCAGCCACTCGCGCAGCACGCGGAAGTGCTCATGGGTGTCCTTGGCGCTCGCCAGCGGAACCTGATGGGCGCGCCAGGAGTCCTCGGTCTTCTTGCCGTCGATGTGCTTGGGGCAGGTCCAACCCTTGGGCGTACGGAACACAATCATGGGGTAGGCCGGACGGACCACGGTCTCGCCCGCCGCGGCCTGAGCCATAGCGGTGGCCTTGATGTCGCAGATCTCATCGAAGACCTGCTCGAACAGGGCGGCAAAACGCGCGTGGATGCTTGCATGGCTCTCGTCGTCAAAACCGGCGACAAAGAAGTGCGGCTTATAGCCCATGCCCTCAAAGAACTTGATGAGTTCTTCGTCAGACACGCGGGCAAGAATGGTGGGGTTGGCGATCTTATAGCCGTTGAGGTGCAGGATCGGCAGGACGATACCGTCGGTTGCCGGGTTCACGAGCTTGTTGGACTGCCAAGAAGTCGCGAGCGGACCGGTCTCGGACTCGCCGTCGCCCACCACGGCCACGGCCAACAGGCTCGGGTTGTCCATGACGGCGCCGTAGGCGTGGCTGAGCGTGTAGCCGAGCTCGCCGCCCTCGTGGATGGAGCCGGGCGTCTCGGGCGCAAAGTGGCTCGGGATGCCGCCGGGATAAGAGAACTGGCGGAAGAACTTCTGCAGGCCGGCCTCATCATTGGTGATGTCGGGGCGGATCTCACGGTAGGTACCATCGAGCAGCGACTGAGCGGTGCCGGCAGGGCCACCGTGGCCCGGGCCCATCAAGAAAATAGCGTTCTGGTTGTGGTCGGCAATAAGGCGGTTGACGTGGCCGAACAGGAAGTTGATGCCGGGTGTGGTGCCCCAGTGACCGACCAGGCGGTGCTTAACGTCCGGGCGACCAAAGTCGCGCGTCTCACCGGTTTTCTCGTCAACAAAGTCGGGGCGCATCAGCGGGTTGGAGCGAAGGTAAATCTGACCGACGGACAGATAGTTCGATGCGCGCCAATACAGGTCGACGCCCTCGAGCTCGGAAGCCGGCACCTCGTGGCCCAGCTTTTGCCACGGCGTCCCCAGTGTTTTAGCCATTGTTTATGTCCCTTCGCTGTGCGGTCGCCCTCCAATACGGCAACCTTTCGTTGGGACTAGTATATTTGCTAAAACGTTTTATCATGGTGGAAAAACGTTTTACCATCCTTATCAATCGCATCGATCAACAAAACGCGACATTCACCTGCGGCATTGCCTGTCACAGGTGCTCCACATTCGGTCACTTCAAATTGATAAACGTGTTTGGTTGTGTTTAGTAAGTTCGAGCACGCTGCCCTTAACGATAAGTGCCGGCTCCAGGACGACCTCTTCGGCACGCCTACCGCCCCTACCGGCAAGACGCTTGGACATGCAGCCAAAAGCATGCTCCGCAAGGACACCAGGATCCTGCTCAATCGCGGTCAGCGCCGGCTCAAAGAGAACGTCGGCCGCCGAGTTGTCATAGCTTACGACCGAAATATCGCACGGGATGCTCTTCCCCATCTCGTGCAGGCGCTTGAGCAGACCGAGGGCAATGTTATCCGAGCTTGCGAACACGGCGGTGGCATCAGTTGCGAGCACCGCCTCCGAGGCCTCGTAGGCACTCGGAATGTAGTACTCGCTCTCAAACTCCAAACGCGCGTCGATAGGCAAGCCAACCTCGCGCAGTGCGCGCTCATAGCCGGCAAGTCGTTTGCGACCCGTATTGGAGCGGCGTGCGTTAACCAGACAGGCAATACGGCGGTGGCCCTGCTCAATCAGATAGCGGGTGGCCATGTAGCCACCCATCTCGTGGTCGAACATCACCTTGTCGCACTCGAGTCCCTCAATGGCACGGTCGACCATCACGGCAGGGATGGGCAGATGGCTCACCTCCTCGCGCAGGGCACGATCGTCGGAGAACTCGTCACCCACTACCAGAAAGACGCCGTCGACGCCGCGCGTCACCAGCTGGCGCAGCAGTTCCAAATCGTCATCGGCGCTTCCACCCGAGCTGGTAATGAAGAGCGCATAGCCGTCCTCTCGGCAGCGCTTTTCCAAGCTGCCGGCGAGTGAGGCAAAAAAGCGGCTCTCGATGTTAGGGACGATAAGGCCCAGGGTGCGCGACTCGCGCATGACCAGGCTGCGCGCGATCTGGTTGGGAACATAGTGGTTGCGCGCCGCGACCTCTTTGATGAGCTTGCGGTTTTCTTCCGAGATGCGACAGGGCCGATTATTGAGCACAAGCGAGACCGACGAGGGGGAAAGCCCCACCTCCTGGGCGATCTGCTTGAGGGTGACTTTGTTGGCCATCTCGCTCCTTCCGGGTTTACGCGCAATCTCTTGAAAGTATAGCGACTACCCCTCTACCTCGGTGATAAACACTTTACCAATCCGGTAGACGGCTGTTTTATCGCCGTCAGCGCACCAAATCCGTCCGGGTGGGGTATATTGCAATCGATTGATGACAACGACCACCAAAAGGCGGATATTCGTATGCACGAGAACGACTTTTTTAACGAGGACCTGCTGTGCGCGCTTGCTGGCGTTGCCGGCGAGGACAACGTACTGATGAGCGAGCCCATGCGCGAGCACACCACGTTTAAGATCGGCGGCCCGGCCGACGTCTTTGTCACGCCCGATACCGAGCAGGGCTTCGTCGCCACGCTCGACACCTGTTATCGCTGCGACCTGCCGCTCACCATCGTGGGCAACGGCTCCGACCTGCTCGTCGGCGACAAGGGCATCCGCGGCGTCGTCGTGGCGCTGGGCGAGGGACTCTCCGACATTACGGTCGACGGCACGCACGTCACGGCGGCTGCCGGCGCCTTGCTTTCCGATGTCGCCGCGGCGGCAGCCGAGGCCGGCCTCACCGGCATGGAGCCCATCTCGGGCATCCCCGGATCGGTCGGCGGCGCCTGCTACATGAACGCCGGAGCATACGGCGCCTGCATGGCCGATGTGCTGGAGTCCGTGCGCGTCTACAAGCCCGCCCGCATGCTCGACGACGGCACCCGCGGCAGCGGCAGCATTATCGAGTTCGATGTTGACGAGCTTAACCTGGGCTATCGCAAGAGCCGTATTGCCGACGACGGCTTTATCGTGCTTTCGGCCACCTTCAATCTCGCCCCGGGCAACGCCGCGATGATCAAGGCCGACATGGACGACTACTGCCAGCGCCGCGAAGACAAGCAACCGCTCGACATGCCGAGTGCCGGCTCCACTTTCAAGCGCCCCGAGGGTTACTTTGCCGGCAAACTCATCATGGATGCCGGCCTGCGCGGCCATGCTGTCGGCGGCGCGCAGGTGAGCGAAAAACACTGCGGCTTCATCGTCAACGCCGACCACGCCACCGCCGCCGATGTCGACGAACTCATCCGCCACATCCAAGCAACCGTCAAAGACCAATTCGACGTAGACCTAGAGCCCGAAGTCCACCGAGTAGGCGAATTCCTCTAACAAAGAAGGCCCCGAAAGGGGCCTTCGTCTTGCGCAGGACTGTCCGAGCAGGCAACCTTATGCCGCGCGGGCGGCCCGGGACCAACCAGCTTCAAACCGCACCTACGACAGCACGACGCCGCCGAGCCAGCCCCAACGCACGCCCGAACCGCCGCCAAAGAAGCTGATAAACGAGTCGAGCGATTTAGACGTGATAGCGCCCTGGTTGCTCATGACGATGCCGCCGCCAACATAGATACCGACATGACCATATAGTCGGCCCGCGATACCCGTCGTGGGATGCGAGGAATCGGCAACAATCATGCCGACCTTTAGCGTCGAACGATCGGCACTGTAGCACCACGCGTTAAACATGTCGCACGCGTTACCGCCAAAGTAGCCCACTCCTGCGTTGCGGAAGACGTTGGTAACCCAAGCGGCGCACCAGCCCAAACCGGGCGAGGGAGTGGAGTAGCACGCATTAACCACGGCCTGTTGTTTGCCCGTACCCACATTTTGCTGCGGTGCACCAGAAGCATGGGAGCCGCCGCTCGAGGTCGAGTTGTTCTTGTTCGAAGCAGCTGCGGCAGCGGCGG
>UQXT01000029.1 GCA_900545075.1 uncultured Collinsella sp.
ACAAATCCAAGTTAGACCATTTCAAATGGTTCGATGTCTGCCCGGATGCGACACTGAAGTGAGTGTCCATCCTCGCAGTATCCGGTTCTCAAGGTGCACGCCTGCGCGGCTGATCCGGTTCCACCGGGCCGCGCGGCAAGGAGATATATTGCCAGACCGGAGGGGCCCCGGGGGCGGGAATCTGGCACTCCATATTTTGTACACAAATGAATCAATCCTTCAGTTGTTCCACTGAAGTCATGTCTGAAGCATCGGCTTCTAGTATTGGCGATGACCAGCTGGTTTATAGGTGTTGAGGCATCGGTCATCTCTGGTGGGCTACTTTACTCTAAAGGCATCAGGTTTTTGTTTCCTGTCGGTAAAAGGCTGGTTTTGGCCGCCAGGCGTCCTTATATATAGAGAAGATCTGGTTCGAACCCGTGCCGCGGCAACAAAAAAGCGGCCGGCATCCACCAGCCGCTTCTCTATTCCATGGTAGGCCGTCAGGGGTTCAGCCTGCTTCGCAGGCGGCCGCTGCGGCGCCTCCGCGCCTCGCGCGCTGCGCTGGCAAACGCTCACGCGTTTACTCAGCTCCGCGCCCTTTCGGGTTCGAACCCATGTAAGGGCGACAAAAAAGACGGCCAACCGAAGTTGACCGTCTCAACAATCTTTGGGTGGGCCGTCAGGGGTTCGAACCCTGGACCTTGGGATTAAAAGTCCCCTGCTCTGCCAGCTGAGCTAACGGCCCGCGGGTGGCATTGTACCACGGTCTGGGACTATTCCCAACTCCATTGGCCGTTCTGGAAAATCACAACTTCACGTCCATCGGGCGTAATGCCCACAATATCGATATCGTCCGTGCCAATCATAAAGTCAACGTGCGTGCTCGAAACGTTAACGCCATGCTCCAAGAGCTCCTCTTTGGACATATCATATCCGCCCTCGATGCACTCGGGGAAGCCGACCCCCAGCGCTAGATGGCAACTGGCGTTCTCATCATAAAGCGTATCGTAAAACAGGATGCCACTTTCGCGAATCGGTGTGTTCTTTGAAATGAGCGCGACCTCTCCCAGGTGAGCAGCGCCCTCGTCAGTATCGATGATGCTTGCGAGCGTCGCCTTGCCCACACGGGCGTCGTAATCCACCACATGACCGTTTTCGAACTTGATCCAAAAATCGTCGACCTTGTTGCCGTGGTGGATAAGCGGCATTGCGGAATACACGATTCCGTCAGCACGCATGCGATCGGGCGAGGTGAAGACCTCCTCGGTGGGGATGTTGGGGAAGAAGGGATGACCGTCGGGAGTCTTACCCTTACCGCCGGCCCACTCATGCCCCTTCGTCATACCGATTACCAGGTCGGTTCCATTCGAAGCGGTATAGCGCAGGCAGTCAAAACGATTTTCGTTCAGAAAACGCAGGTTCTTTTCAAACGCTGCATCGTGAAGCTCCCAGTCGCTCTCCGGATCTTGGCCGTCAGCACGGGCGGTATGCAGAATCGCATTCCACAGCTTGTAGACTGCGACCTCATCCGGGTCATCCGAGAACACCTCGCGCGCCCAGGCAACAACCGGCGCACCGGCAATGCACCACGGGTTGATGTTGTAATCCAGTCCGCGGCGGAAAGTCTTGCACTGCGTGTTCCTTGCCTTGGATGCCGCGGCAGGCTTAGCGGGGTCAATACCCTTCAGAGCAGCGGGATCGGCACCCTCGATAAAGATAAAGCAGGCACCGTCCTGAGCCAACGAATCCAGCTGCATGCGCTTCCACTCGGGCGTCTGCTCAAAATAGCTTTTATCGACATGCTCGTACGCAAGCCTTGTCACGGCATCATCGGCCCAAATGACCGTCACGTGACCGGCGCCGGCGGCATAAGCCTCCGCGACCACCACGCGGGCAAAGGGTGCGCACTCGACTGGAGACTGAACGACAACCTCCTGGCCGGGCTTGACGTTTACGCCCTTGCGGACAACCAAGCGCGCGTAGTTTTTAATCTTGGGCTCCAGGGCCTTCATGCCCTCCAGAGCCTCTTCGACCGTCAGGGCAGCTCGAATCATGTGCCACTCCATCTATCTATATATAGAACAGTAAAAAGGCGCGCCGCAAAAACGACGCGCCTTATATCTTAGCGATAAGTATGTATGCAAACGCTACTTCTTCTTGGAGTCCTTCTTGTCCTCCTCGGCAGCTGCGCGCTCGATAAGAGCGTTGAGCTTGTTCTCAGACATGCCCTCGGCCTGCGTGCGGTACATGTTGCGCAGGGGACGAATACGAGCGAAGTCGTAGATAAAGTCACCCAAGATGATGACATAGGACAAAACGATGCCGACCATCTGAACAGGACTGGACACCGTGCCGCCGGGAATGAAGTAGAGCGAAGCCCAAATTGCTACGACGAGTACCATGCCGATAGCGAGCACAGCCCACCAAATTCGGCGGCGCTTGGTGTAGTCCTCATCCTGCTTGAGAAGGATATTCGACACCGTGTAGATGCGATCCTCGCGGGCGCGCTGCTTGGCCTTGCGGGCGCGTTTTTCCTCCTTGGAAAGGCCTTCCAGGTTTTCGCCCTTCTCGAGCTCTTTGCGGCGTGCCTTGGATGATGCCGGCACGACGTGAACAGAGCTCGCTGCCTGACGGGCGGGCTTAGCGGATGCGGCGGACTTGCGCGCAACCCCGGTAACCTCGCGGGATTGCGTGCGCTTGTTCGTGGCGCTACGGGTACTCACTTACGCGTTCTCCTTCATGCTTGTGAACTGGGAGCCCGTGATGATTTGGAAGGCCTCACGATAGCGCTCGGACGTGCCATCGATGACCTCGGCGGGCAGGTGCGGAGTCTCCCCCGTCATATCCCAGTTGGCCTTGAGCCAATTGCGGACGAATTGCTTGTCGTAGCTAGGCTGGATCTTGCCCTCCTCGTAGCTGGCAGCAGGCCAGAAACGGCTGGAGTCGGGCGTGAGGCACTCGTCGATCAGCGTGACCTTGCCATCAATAACACCAAACTCGAACTTGGTGTCGGCAATGATGATGCCACGGGTCGCGGCGTACTCGGCAGCGGCCTTGTAGATCTTGAGGGACAGGTCGCGAATCTGCGTGGCGATGTCCTCGCCAACGATTTCGCAGCAACGCTCAAACGAGATATTCTCGTCGTGATCACCGATCTCGGCCTTCGTGGACGGGGTGAACAGCGGCTCGGGGAGCTTGGAGGCCTCGGTTAGGCCCTCAGGCAGCTGGATGCCGCAGACGGTTCCGTTCTCGTCGTAGGTCTTCTTGCCCGAACCGGTCAGATAGCCGCGGACGATGCACTCGATGGGAATCGTCTGGGCCTTCTTAACCAGCATGGCGCGGCCTGCGAGATAGTCACGATACTCGGCAAACTCCTCAGGGAAATCCGCCGGATCGATGGAGACAAGGTGGTTGGGGACGATATCGGCAAACTTGTCGAACCAGAACGCCGAGATGCGGTTGAGCACCTCTCCCTTAAAAGGAATCTCGTCGGGAAGAATAAAGTCGAACGCAGAAATGCGATCGGTGGCGACCATCAACAGGTTTTCGCCGGCATCGTAGATATCACGAACCTTGCCACGGGAATCCGGACGACGCTCCATCGTTGTCACGTGAGTCACTCCTTACCTAAATACGACAGAAATGCGGGTTCTTTCCCGCATGTTTTCGCGAACTCGGAGCGGCAGGGACGCGGCCCCTCCTTCACCGAATAGCGAAAAGCTAGTGCTCCATTGTAGTAGATGCCGCGTCTGCCGTGTGCTCGCGGGGCAGATGAATTGTAAAAGTCGTACCCTTTCCAAGCTCCGACTCCACGGATATGTAGCCATGGTGACGCTCGACGATCTGCTTGGTCACGGCGAGGCCAACGCCCAGGCCGCCGGCTTCGCGGGCGCGGCTGGCATCGGCGCGCCAAAATCGTCCGAAGATACGCGACAGATCGTCCTTGGCAATACCGATACCGGTATCCGAAACGGCAATACTGACATGTTTGCGGTCACTGAGCACCGACACTACGACCCAGCCGCCCTCGGGGGTGTAGCGCATGGCGTTGCTCATGAGGTTGATGACGCACTGCGTGATCATGTCGGGATCGGCCTCGATGACATCGTCGTGACCTTGGGTCTCGTCAGCAAAGCGCAAGCGCAGATCGCGGTCAACAAACAGGCGCTCCTGAGCGTTGACGATAGATCGCACAAAGGGAACCATGTCCACCGGCTCAAGGTTGAGCGGCGCCGTGCTGTTTTCCATGCGCGATAGGTCGAGCATCTGCTGCACCAGACGTGCCAGGCGGCGCGTCTCGGAAGCAACGGTTTCCAAATGCTCATCGTCGGTGGGATACACGCCGTCCTGCATGGCCTCGACCGTTGCAAGCATTGCCATGAGCGGCGTGCGCAGCTCATGAGCCACATCGGAAGTCAGGCGCTTTTCGTGCTTCATATCTTTCTCGAGCGAGGTGGCCATCTCGTCAAAGGTCTCACCCAGCTGATCGATTTCGTCATCGCCGCGCAAACCGGTACGAGCGGACAGATCGCCGTCGCGAATTTGCTTGGCCGTGCTGGTAATACGATGAATCGGTCTGGTAAGCATGCGCGACACGAACGATCCGATAACAACCGAGATGCAGACCGCAACAACCGCGGCAAGGGCCATAGCGTTAAAGGTCTTCTCCCTAAACGCTGAGTCTGCCTTGGTGAGCAGAGCATCGGAGCCGATGGCCCATAGCTTTACCTGTCCGACATGCTCGCCAGAAGACGTTATGATTTCGACGTTGGCAACGCTGTCGGAGTCGGTGGGCGCCGACGAGACCGGGCTATGCGATGCCTTTTTACCACTCGATCCGCTCGACGGCGATCCGCTCTCGCGCACATCGGCGGTCGCACTTGCCGAAGGCCATGAGTCGTCATAGACGACAACGCCCTTCTTGTTGACGACCTGCATACCCAGGTCGTCGGACACCAAGCTCGATGTCGCGACCGTGCGCAGCTCGCCCGCAGTCCAATTGCCGTTTTCCTCATACGACGTCGCAAGCTTTTCGGCGGCAGAATTGGCAATCTCGACGATATTGGAGCGCGTGTAATCCGAAAAGACGGTACCCCACACAACGGAGACAACGCCCACCAGCACCAATACCGTCATGAGCGACGTCAGGGCAAAAGCCAATGCCATGCGCGAGGGATAGCTCATCGCTGGCCGTGAATCGGAACGAGGCGTGTTCCAACTTGCCTTGGAACCCGCCTCGTTCTCCTGCTTGTGCTTTTGTCCGATTTCAAAGCGCGCAGGTGTCATATGTGATTTCCCTATTTCTCGTCCGACTTATCGGTCTTGGCCGGGGCCTCAAAGCGATAGCCGACACCGTGAACGGTGTAGAGCCACTTAGGCTTCTTGGGGTCGTCGCCCAGCTTGGCGCGAAGGTTCTTCACGTGGCTGTCGATGGTGCGCTCGTAACCCTCAAAGTCGTAGCCGAGCACCTTCTCGACCAGCTCCATACGGTTATAGACACGACCGGGATGACGAGCAAGCGTGGTGAGCAACTTAAACTCGGAAGCAGTCAGGTCTACTTCCTTGTCCTCGACCAAAATCTTGTGGCCTGAGATATCGATGACCAGATCGCCAAAGTCGAGCACCTCAACGGCAGGCTCGTCTGCCTGGTGAGCACGGCGGAACAGGGCACGGACGCGGGCGACGAGCTCGCGCGGCGAGAACGGCTTGATCAGGTAGTCGTCGGCACCAAGCTCGAGGCCGATGATGCGATCCTCAATCTCGCCCTTGGCGGTAAGCATGATAATGGGCACATCCGAGGTATCGCGGATAGTGCGGCAAACGCGCTCGCCGGGAATCTTGGGGAGCATAAGATCAAGTACAACCAGGTCGAACTGGTGCTTCTCGAACTCCTCGATCGCAGACTGGCCGTCGCCGACGCCAACAACCCAGTAGCCCTCGCGCTCGAGATAGGCAGCGACAGCGTCACGGATTGCCTTCTCGTCCTCGACCAGCAGAATCTTTTTTGCATCTGAAGCCATAACACGGCCCCCCTGTCTCAATTAGCTAAGAACAAGCCCATTTTAACGCACCTATGCCCACCGAGCACCGCTACAGTGCGGCGGCTCGGCGGGCGGCACTCACAATTACAACGCGCTTATTCCCCCGTTGGCGCCTTTTTAACCCCTCTAAGCTTAAAGAGAGAATAGGCGTGCAGTGACCGTCTCTGGTATACCCTGGCTGTTGCGCACCGTGGCGTACGTAAGGAATGAGTCCGATTTTCCCGCCGTAGCTGGATAATCGCCATATTCGAGAGCGCGGTCGGGCGACAGCAGCGAACCATAGGTTTTGGCGGAGGTATCGATCAGAAAATGCGAGGCCTGAACCTTAACCAGATATTTTCCCTTTCTGCCGGCAGCACACGCAAGCGGCTCGCGCGACAGGAATAGGAACGTCCCGTTCTCGTTACCGATATAGGTGCCCATGTTGCCTAGACTTCCCACGCCGTTATAGGTGGCCTCAATGGAGAACACAAACGTGTCGCCCATATATACGGCCTCGAAGGGAGACACCGATGAAGGAAGGACCAGCTGAGCCCTCTTGGTATTGTTGCCGTCCGTCAGGTCGATCGCCGTCATGCCGTAGTAGACGCCCTCGTCATTGCGCACACGCGGAGATATGGTCAAGATACCGTCACTCACGCGCGGGGCGGATGCAAAGCGACCCGTTGACTTCCAAATGGCCTCGGCCTTTGCCTCATCGAGCGAGCGCCGGTAGCAATACGAGTCGTGACTCGTCTTATTGCCGCCTGCAGCAGGCATCTTGTACCAAATGACGGACGACCCGAACGCCGTAAACAGTGGCGGATCGTAGTCCTTGCCGCCTCGGTCGAGCTCGACTACATCGCCGACAAGCGACGCACCTGCCGTATTTTGCGCATAGAGCTTCCACGATGCGTTCGCAAAGTTCATTTCGACCCAAGCAAACACGCCATCGCCGGCGCGGACATCGTAAAACGAATACCCTGCACCTTCGACGGGATCCTCGATGAGCGTTGTGAGCGAACCGTCGCCCAAGTTGAGCACACCGAGCGTGTTGGCATGCCGCGCCGATGCCGGAGCCATCATGGCTGCGGCGTAATCGCCATCGCAATAGTACAGCAGCGTACCCAGTGGCAATGTCCATGAAGCCGCAGGCTCGAGGTCGATGTCAACAGCCTCATACTCATCCGTAATCGAGACGATTTTTGAGTCATCTTTGATAACCTGCGGCTCGCCGGCGGCATCGTCGCTGGTGCCCGTTTTTTTCGAGCATCCGGCAAGCACCGTGGCAGCGCCTGCGGCAGCACCGCCGAGCACAAAGCCACGGCGCGATATTCCGTTCTTGATGTGGTCGGCGATACCCATTAGGCGATCTCGGCGCGAGCGGCCTCGATAGCGCGCGTAAGCTGGTCGGCGCAAGAGGTCTTTTTCATACCGCAGGTATTACCGGCGAGAACCTCGATTACGCGATCGGCAGGAGCGCCCTCGACCAGCTTGGAGATAGCCTTGAGATTGCCGTCGCAGCCGCCGGTAAACTCAACGCCCATCACCTTGTTGCCGTCATCGGAAAGGTCAAGGTGGATATTGCGAGCACACACGCCCTGAGGCTTGTAATCAAACGAAATCATGCGATCCCCTCTCAGAATGTTATTCGAGACGACTATTATCCCCGTCTTTCCCTAAATGCAACGAGGCGCTTTGCCGGCAACACACATTACCAGCAAAGCGCCCTAAAAAGCTAACGTTATGCCCGAACCTACTCGAAGCTCAGCTGCTCCAGGCGATCGAAGACCGTGTCGATGCGGGTGAGGAAGTCCCACGGATCAAAGATCTCGTCGAGCCTCTCCTGGCTGACGGTGCAGCGCGGATCGGCCTCGAGACGCTCCTTAAAGGTGGGGCCGGAGACACAATCCTGCACCTCGTGCCAGGTGGCCATGGCGTTTTCCTGCACGATAGCGTAGGCGTCCTCGCGGGTGATGCCCGTATCGACGAGGGCCAGCAGGACCTTGGAAGAGAAGATAAGGCCGCGGGTCTTGTTGAGGTTGGCCATCATACGAGCGGGATACAGCTGCAGGCCGTCGATAACGCGGATGAGGCACTGGAACATGTGGTCGAGCGCGATGAAACTATCGGCCTGGGCGACACGCTCGGCAGAGGAGTGCGAAATATCGCGCTCGTGCCACAGGGCGACGTTGTCGAAGGCGACCTGGGCGTTGGACTTCACGACGCGCGACAGGCCGCAGACCTTCTCCATGGTGATCGGGTTGCGCTTGTGCGGCATGGCGGAGCTGCCCTTTTGACCCTTGCGGAACGGCTCCTCGGCCTCGAGCGTATCGGTCTTCTGCAGATTGCGAACCTCGGTAGCGATACGCTCGCAGGTGGCCGCCGTGGTGGCGAGGACGCCGGCGAGGTAGGCGTGATGGTCGCGGCTGATGACCTGTGTGGACAGCGGGTCGTGAACCAGACCCAGGTGCTCACAGACATACTCCTCGACAAACGGCTCGATGGAGCTGTACGTGCCGACAGCACCCGAGATGGCACCGAAGGCAACGTTCTTGCGGGCATCCTCAAGACGGTCCAGATCGCGCTTGAGCTCCCAGGCCCAAGAGCCAAACTTCATGCCGAAGGTCATCGGCTCGGCGTGAATGCCATGAGTGCGGCCGGCGCAGAGCGTGTTGCGCTCCTCGAAGGCACGACGCTTGCAGATCTCGCCGAGTTTCTTGACGTCCTCGATAATCAGGTCACAGGCCTGGGTGAGCTGGTAGCACAGAGCTGTATCGCCCAGGTCGGAGCTGGTCATGCCGTAGTGAACCCAGCGGCTGGGCTTGGGGTCGCCCTCGGGAACATCGGCGTCGATGTACTCCTTCATGTTGGTCAGGAAAGCAATAACGTCGTGGCGCGTGACTTCCTCGATCTCATCGACCTTTGCCTTCTCAAAGTTGGCATGGTCGCGGATCCACTGGGCTTCCTCTTTAGAAATGCCGATCTTGCCGAGCTCCGCCTGGGCCTCGCAGGCCAAGACCTCGATTTCCTGCCAAATGGCGTACTTGTTCTCGAGGGAGAAGATGTGTCCCATCTCCGGGCGGGTATAGCGATCGATCATAGCGGCTCCTTTTTGGTTATTGGCACGTTGGTCGTAACTTAACCATTGTACCGTGCGCAGGTGCAAGTATGGGCAGCAGGCATTAACCTAACATTTTGCCGCAAGAGCGGGCGTGGGGACGTCCGCGTATTTGCTTCGCAAATACGCACCGGCTTCAGGCGGGCCCCTCGGCCTCACGAAGCCGCGGGGGAAGACTTTGTTGAATCGGCCGTCCCCATGTCTCCCGTGCTCGGCGGAGCGGGCAACGGGACGTCTGCGTATTTGCTTCGCAAATCCGCACCGGCTGCGGTCGCCTATCGGCTCCCTTGCCTGCTCGCTATAAACGCTTCGCGTTTATTTAACGCTCGCACCCTGTCGGGTTCGAGTCCCGGCGCTTTGTTGAAAAAAGCACGACACCGAAACGGTGTCGTGCTTTTGCTTTTTTTGGAGCGGGCAACGGGACTCGAACCCGCGAGTGTCAGCTTGGGAAGCTGATGCCTTACCACTTGGCGATGCCCGCATATGTGGGGGATAGTATAACGCGGTTGTCTTGTTCCATACAAGGTGACGATGCTTGTTTTAGCTGTGGAGAATCGTCCTGAAATCGGGCCAATTGTGAAGATGGGGACCTGTAGGCTCTTCTATTTACCGTTGTCTACCTGCAGATTTATTCCATTGTCTTTCGTAGGCGCCATTTGTCAGATATTTGGCAAGCGTTTGGTCAGGTTCCGGTACTTACCCGCATGAACCTTGGGGGTAGCCTCATCCTACGCGCCGCGGCCTCCCCATGCGGTGCACGAGGGATAAGGAGCAGCCATGTCCAACACACCCACGCACTCTGTCCACAGCGCAATCACAGCAGGATCGCTGCTCCTAGTCCTCTTTTTACTGATCGGCTGCCTGGCACCGGGAACTGCATTTGCCGTCGACGGCTACGATCAGCTCGGCTTCCGCACTATTAGCGATGATTGTGGGCCCTTCTTCATCGGCAAGTATGAAGCTCAAGACGCCTCGATTGCCTACTGCATGAACCAGGAGCGTCCCGGCCCCACCAAGCCGGGCGGCCCATGGCTCAACTTTGATCAAGGCTGGATGTGGCTCGACGACGAGTTCGCGGCAATCGTTTGTCACGGATATCCTACCGCCACGTCGTTTGGCGGTTACCATCTTTCACCTGATCGCGCCCGCGCCGCCACCCAGCTTGCCGTATGGATGCTCAACGGCACTACCCATGTCGACGGCACCTACTCCTACACGACCGCTCAGGGCAAAACCAAGAGTGGGCACTTTACCGCCGACAATGAGGTCGTTGCCGCAGCGCGCTGGCTCCACGACAGCGCCAAGTCGGGAAGCATTAAAGCCGCACCGCATCGCGCGCGGCGCTATTTGGGAACTGTGTCGGGCGGCAGCAAGCGTCAAGACATGCTCTACGTGCTCCCAGCCGTCTCCGTATCCTTCCAAAAACAGTCAGCCAACGCCGCCATCACAAGCGAAAACGATACCTACAGGCTCGACGGAGCGAGGTTCGACATCTATGAAAGCGCCGGCGACAAACGTGTCGGCAGCATCCAGATGGACAGCAGCGGTCGCGCACAGGCGACACTTTTGCCCAACACGGCATATTATCTGGTCGAAACCAAAGCTCCAGCGGGTTATATCCCTAGGAGTGACCGCATCGCTTTTTCCACCAGCGATGACGGCGGGAATGTCGTCATCGATGAGCGGCCCGGTACCATTACCCTGCGCATCGCAAAGGTCGATGCCGCGACAGGGGCAGGTCCTCAAGTCGGCGCGTCACTTGCCGGCGCTGAGTTCACCTGCGTCTCACAGTCTACCCCGGGCTGGACGCACACCCTCACGACGGATGAGGACGGCTGGGCAACACTTACCGACATCCCCCTGGGCACCTTTACCATCTATGAGTCGAGAGCTCCCGAGGGCTATCTGCCCTCCGATGAAGCCTGGAGCTACACCATCGGGGCCGACCAGCTCGGAGACGCAGGTGTCGTTGAGCTCGAGCGCCGCATCCCCAACACCCCTATCGCTTTTGACCTCGAGATTTCAAAGTTCAAGGACTACGGCAATAGCGATGGGTCTGGTATAGAGCAGCCGGCGGAAGGCGTGGTCTTTGAAGTGGTAAGCAACACTTCGCAGCAGGTTGTTGGAACGCTGACCACCAATATCTACGGCTTCACATCGACCAAAGACCAGGCTGGAGCATGGTTTGGCGCAGGAGGGCGTCCCGATGGCGTCAGCGGAACCATACCGTATGACCGTGCCGGCTACACCGTTCGCGAGGTTGCCGGCACCGTGCCCGACGGCTTTAAGCAGGCAGGGGAATGGACTATTACGGCAGAGCAGATCTCGGACGGCGCAGAACTTCAGTACATCGTAGACAACCACGTCCTGTCGACACATCTTCAAATCGTGAAGTGCGATGCTCAGGCTGGATCCGCCGTACCACTCGCCGGGTTCACCTTTCAGTTGCTCAATGGCAACCGTGAGCCCATCTCGCAAACATCCTGGCATCCCGCCCATACCGTTATGAATACCTTTACGACCGATGAAACCGGCACCGTCACCCTGCCCGAATCGCTCAACCCGGGCACATATTACATTCGAGAGACTTCCGCCAAGGAACCGTATCTTGTTGGAGAAGATCTAGAGATAACGATTCCCGCCGACACGAACTTAACGCCCGTCGCGGTCGCCTCGTTTTGCGACGACGCGGCAACAGGAAGCATCGAGATCGTTAAAAACGATACCGTAGACGGACACGCCCTTGCCGGCGCTGTTTTTGATATCCGCGCCGCGGGCGATATCGTGCGCCCCGACGGCAGCATTGTTGCCCTGGACGGCGAAACCGTCACCACCGTCACGACCGACGAGCGGGGATTTGCGTGCGCGAATCATCTTTCGCTGGGGTGCGGAACTGCCATCTATGAGGTTATTGAGGTACAGGCGCCCGAAGGATACCTGCTCGACCAAGGCACCCACACCGTCGAGCTGTCGTATGTCGACCAGGAAACACCCACGGTCAAAGCGCACCTCGATGTCTCTAACGACTACACCAAAATCGACATCTCCAAAGTCGATCTGGCGGGCAACCAAGAAGTGGAGGGCGCCAGGCTCTCCCTCCACGACTCCGACGGAACCGAAATTGACGCTTGGACCTCCTCTGACAAACCGCATCGCATCGAACACCTTTTGCCCGGCACCTACACCTTGTGCGAAGCGATGTCCCCGCGCACCTACGACCTTGCTCAAGACATGACGTTTGAAATTAAAGCGACGGGAGAAGTGCAGACGGCGGCCATGAAGGACACACCCATCGAGGTCGAGGGCAGAGTCGACAAGCGGCAAGAGATCGGCCGCCCTATCGGTAAGGGTCTCGTCGCCAACGGTGATGGCAAAAACCGGGCCGTGACACAATCCGATACGGACGGCTCCTTCTCCTATACGCTCGATGCTAAAAATGAGTCGAATACCTGGGTTGATGAATTCACCATCACCGACGATCTCGAGTGTGCCAAAGACGGCACTGCCAGACTTATCGCCATCGAAACCCCTATTGCGGCCGGGGACTTCGACGGTCTTTGCAACGTGTGGTATCGAACGTCGCCAGCGGGAGGCACCGATACGGGCGAACAAGTCAACGCAACGCTCAGTGACGGGCATGACAACCCTTGGCTCGAAACGGATGAGGTCAAAAAGCTCTTAGGCAACGATTTGCGCATGGTCGATTACGGCGGTTGGCATCTTTGGAAAGCAGATATTCCAACAACGGAATCAGTCACCCTCGAGGCAAAAGAGCTCGCTCTTTTGGGCGATACCGCCATCACAGGCATTCGTCTTGAATACGGGGCCGTATCGGCCGACTTCACGACAAGAGGCGCTGCAGACTCTTGGAACCGTGAGGATCTCAAAGACGAGCATGACGACCTTGATGATGCGAGCGCCGTCCTTGACTCGGATATCCACGGCGCCGTCATCCATATGCAGGCCGCGTCGTCTTACACGCCCCAGAACGCACTCGCCAACAGCGCTCGCGTTGACCTCTGCCGTAATGGCGGGGGCAGCAACCTTGAATCACATGACGAGGATCGCGTCATCCAGCGATGCACCATGCCGCAAGATTTACCAGCGACGGGTTCCCTTCCCATCGCCACCTGCCTCACCGCCTTCATGACCTCCGGCGCCGCGGCAATCTGGTTTGCTCATCTAAAGCTGGCGTCGAAGCGTTGCTGACGCAATAAAAAAGAGGCGAGCCCGTCTCCCGGCTCGCCTCTTTTTTCATGTGTAGCGCAGTGGCTATTCCCCAGATGCAGACCCACCGTCAATGAGCGCTTGATCGGACTCGGAGATGCCATCGGCTCCCAAACTCTGCTCGTGCTCCACTTCTTCGTTAATCGTGGACTCAGGCGTTGAGCCTTTAACACCAACGATATACGCGGCCCCGAAACCAAGGGCAATGGCGATCAGGGCCAAGATGAGATAGATGGGCCAGTGGCGCTTGATGTACGAAAACACGCAGACTCCTTAGAGGTCAACCTACGAACGACGAATGACCTCGGTCACGACCTCGGACACCGTAGCGATATTTGTCGGATTGACGTTGTGCGGCAGATCGTCCTCGGTGTAAGCGCACGCCAGACGCGGACCGTCAACGCCGGCAATGGTGAGGGCGCGTCGACTTGCCTCGAGCGCAGCATAGGCGTCGGTCTTGGCATAGGGCATCTCAAATGCACCGCAATCGACATGGAACGACTTGCACACCTTATTGACCAGGTTCATGATGCGTCGATCACCCTTGAGCAACTGCTGTTCGCCCTCGACCGTCACGACCGAAAGCCTGCCGGCACCAATGGACTCAAGGTTGATAAAGAACACGCCGCGGAGCTTGTCGCGATGCGCGGCCAGGAACGCCTTCATACCGGCGCCGTCGCAATCGGAAGCGCCTGTAGCCACAAACCAGATGTCGTGGCCAAGCAGCTCGTCATCACCCATGGAGGCAACGGCAGCGAGCATATCCTCAGTGGAAGCTCCATCGGAAGACGTGGCGCCACCCTTCCAGCCGTCGTCATCATCCTCGAAGTTATCCCACGAGCCGATGCCGCGACCAGACTTTTTGGCGTCGTAATCATCCTCGACGCCAAGCCAATCGCTCATGCTGCCCTGCTCGTTTTTCTTTTTGCGACCAAACAGACCTCCCAATCCGCGCTTTTGCGGCTTAGCGCTCGAAGCGGCAGGAGCCGAGATAGTCTCAAACGGCTGAACATCCGTGGTGGTCGGCATGGGAGGAACAACCGGAGCCGATGTGGGCTCGGGACCCTGTGCCGTCGCGAAGGGATCGTTGACCTGAGCCGAAGGGTCGGGAAGGTCGAACAGCGAGGTGCGCGAGGCGACATTGGCCTGCTGCATCGAAGGGATCGGGGGATCGGGGACCGAGGCCAGCGGAGACGCAGAGGACATGGGAGCCGGCGCGGATGCCGGATCGGGAACATTCATGTTCGGGCGCGGCGACGCCTGAGACGAAATCTGAGCCATCAGAGCATCGACCGTCTCGGCCTGCGACGGGACAGCGTTGGCAACCGTCGCGCCGGGATCGCTCGGTGCGGGCATAGTGAAGATCTGCGTAGAGTAAGGCCTCGACTCATCCGTCTGCGGAGCTTCGGGGGCCACGGGCTCAGGCTCTTGCTCAGAACTGTCCGCAGCGACCTGTTCCGCCGCGGATTGATCCTCGACCGTATCGGGCGCAGCAGGCTCATCCTCGTCAGGAGCGGAAAGGGGCTCGGCGATAGCGGTGCCCTGCTTCTCAAACGTCATCGTGGCATCGAACGACACAGTGCTGTCGACCGGCTGTTGGGTTTCGAAGGTCGTCGTCTCCTCGGCAGCACCAGCAGACGAAGGCTGCGGCGCCTCGAAAGACGTCGTGGCGTCTGCAACATCAACGGATACCGGCTGTTCGGCGTCGTTTTGCTCAAATTCCTGTGCTGCGCGCTCACGCTCGGCCTCGGCCGCCTGTTGTTGGGCCACAGCCTCGCGCTCGGCTGCCTCGCGGGCAACAGCGCGCTTTTCCTCAAAGTCGTCGACGAGCTTCTTGCCCTTTGCGAATGCCCCCTTAAAGAAATGGGAGGCACTGGCACCGAACGAAGCAAACGCGGAAGCGATATCGGCATGGGGCGTCGTCACCGGAAGCTCGGCAGAGAAATCGGTGTCGCTCTCATAGGACACGCGCTGCGGATATGCATCGTAATCGTCCTCGGTATTATCGAGCTCCTCAGGTGCCGGGGCAGGCGCCATGACGTCCAGACCGGCTGCGGGATCGATGGCAGTCTCCGCATCGGCCTCCGCCTCGATGACATTGGCCTCATCGGGCTGCGCAACCACGACCGGATCGGGCTGGGGCGCGGGCTCAAACGTCGGCTCCTCGCCCTCTTCGTAATCGAGCGTGCAAGACTCGGGAAGCATGCCCAGGGCACGGATGGCATCCGAGCCAAATCGGATGTTACCGGCGGCGTTGCGATAAAGCTTGGGCTCGGGCTCGACCTGCTCAGCCGTGGCAGGCTCCTCTGCCGACTCGGCAGTGGACTCGTCCGCAACGGGCTCCTCGTCCGGAATATCTTGGACCTGGGGCTCGGGTGCGATGACGCCAATCAGGGTCTCGTCGGCAGAGGCACCTTCGAATCCATCGATTTGCTCATCAAAAGCCTCGCCCTGCTCACCCTCGGGAGCGACCGGCTGGCCATACTCATCCTCGGTATAGGCAGGCTCTTCGTACTCGATGGTATTGCCGTAATCGTTTTGCTGCTGGGCCGCGGCATACTCGGCCGCCGCACGCGCCATCTCCTCGGCGCGACGCTTCTGCTCGCCAAAATACGTGTCGAACGGAATATCGTCAGGAAACTCGTTCTCACCCTGATAGGGGGCGACGTTATCCATGACACCCAGCATGGCGGCAACAGACGACTTGTTGCAAACCGAGCCGGACGTGTAGGGAAGGACAAAACGATTGGAAATAATATTGGCGGCATTGGCAAGAGCCACGAGAGAGGCAAGGATCGCGACAATCCACAGCAGGACCTTCAACGCGCCGGGAAGCGGCAAGATGCGCAGGACGGCAATAGCCGCGGGAGCAATCGTGGCAATCGGGAGCAACTTGGCGATTAGCGCTCGGTACGGCGCATAGGGCTCGCGAGCGAGCAGCTCGGCGCGCGGGGAGTCATAGTGCGCGACGACGACAACCGGGCGATTGCGCGGAGAGGCAAGCGGGCCCGACGCCTTGTGGTAGGCGATGACGTTTTGGCTCACGCCCGTTTTACCCAGGCGCGAGATCACGGGGCGACCGGTTCGCTCGAGCACATAGAGCACGGCTCCGACAATGGCCAACAGGGTGCCGACTAAGCCGATACCGCCGCCGATGCCCATAAGCAGGGCACCGGCAAATGCCAGAATGCCCGTAACGGCAAACGCCATCCTACTCGGCGCGGGAGCATTAAACTCCTGCACCTCGGGATCAAAGCCGTGGTTGCGGAAAATTTGAGCGATATCTTCGGCAGCCAAGCGCTCTTCTTCGCTGCACGCCGGCGTGATGCCAGTGTTCTGCAGCAGGTGGTTAATATAATTCTGGGTGTTCGCCATGTGCGCTCCACATCCATAATCCGACAAATAGGCCCAATGCATGCACATTAGAACCGTATATAGTCGAAAGTATACCCCGAGCGAGCGCAAACGACCGAATTCGGGCCATCTTAACGCCCCGAGCGGACAAGGATATAGCCTAATCTCCATATCGGACTAAAATCATGGCATCAAACACCTTCCCATGCGAGGATTCTATGACGGCAAGCGATACAACCGTAACGAATAAAAAGGGGGCGCCGGAGCCCGGTTTCGACAAGACCGCCCAGCGCATCCTCAATCTGTTCTTTGTCCTTAACAGCTCTCCCGAGCCATTGACCACAGAGCAAATTGTCCTGGATTCCGATCTTGGCTATGGGTCGGGCAATATCGACTCGGATAAGCGCAAGTTTCGCCGCGATCGCGAAAAACTCCTCGAACGCGGAATCACGATCAAGGAAGTCCGCGCAGCAGGCTCCCAAGAAACCGAAGAAAGCGCGTGGACCATCGATCGCGAGCACACGTTTGCGGCCGGTGGCCTCATCACCGCAGACGACGCGGACATCTTGCTCGACGCTATCGACCAGACCCTTGCGACCGGTTCGGCCGCGTTTGCCACGCCGCTTGCAGACATACGCACCAAGATCGCCTACCTCACCGGCGCATCGACCGCAGAAGAGCCTCCCGCCCGTCGCTTGCCCGCCGTCGATGCGGTGTGGAGCGCTTTTGCCGAACGCTGCGCGCTGCGCTTTTTGTATCAAAACGGGCGCGGAGAGCAAAAAGAACGCACCGTCTGCGTATACGGCATGTTCGAGCACGAGGGCGTGGCGTATTTTTGCGGACTCGACAACGCCACCGATGAAATCAGGACGTTTCGCTGCGACCGTATCGTTCGCGCATGGCGCCCTTCGAAGGCCTACTCCATCCCCGCCGACTTCAACCTGAACGATCGTCTGTTCTTTGAGTTTGATTTTGCCGATTGCAAGCCCGTTATGGCGACCTTTTCGTTTGCCCCGCAAGCTCAGGCCGACATGGTTAGCGGCCTTACGCGCGGTCGCGGGGAGCTCACACGCACCGAAGAGGGTTGGACTTGGACTGTCGGCGTGCGTGACCTTAATGTCGCTGCCTCGTTTTGCATGGAGCACGCCATGGACGGCATGAGACCCGTTGCCCCCGATGCGCTTAAACTGGCATGGAACCACCTCATCGAAAGGACGGTGCACGAGCATGCCCGCGCGTAAACTCACCAGCGAGCAAAAGCTCTCGCGTGCGATTGACATCATGGAGGCCCTCTACGCTGCCGGCGAGACCGGTATGACACGAGGGGATATCTGCAGCTGTTTTGATATCACGGGTGCGGCGCTCGACGAAATTATCGATATCGTCTCGACCCTCGCCGACCGTGAGTCGGGCGCACGCATCATCTGCGAACGCCACGGCGAGTGCATCATCCTGACAGGCGATGCGGGGCGTGTGCTACCTTTGCGCCTGAGCGCCGCCGAAGGCGCCGTACTCAACCACGAGCTCGAATCGATGGGAATTGACTCTCGGGCAGCAGAGCGTATCCGACATGCCCTCCTACCCGAGGAGCTCGGCTACAACCAGCGCGTCGTCGACACCGTTGCCCGAGGATCGCACTGGCAGCAGCTGAACTGCGCGATTCAAGACGGTGTTCGATGCCGCATCAACTACCGTTCGATGGACGACGCACAGCCACGCGAGCGTCTCATCGACCCCATGCGCATCGCGACGTATGGTGACCAAACATATCTGATTGCCTGGGATGTCGAAGTTGATGAGCAGCGCTCCTACCGCATGGACAAAATCGAGGGCCTTGCCCTCACCGACGATTCCGTGGAACGCCACACGCCCGCGTCTGCGTCCCTCCACGAATCCCTTTCCCAAGCGGAGCAGAGCGCAAAACTCCTCATGCCGTTCGACATGGCAGAGCATCTAGACTGGGCCGGCATCATGTCGATTGAGCCAAACGGGGCAGACATGGCAACGGTGACCGTGCGTTATGGGTCAGAGCACTGGCTGTTCTGTCAGGTAATCGCAGCGGGCGGAGACATCCGCATACTGGATGACCCCGCCTCGGCAAAGCGTCTATGCGATATGGCGAAGAGCCTGACCTGCCCGCTTTAACGGCGTCGCTCGTGGCGTGCACGCCACAGCTGCAAATAATGACCGATCTGCGCCGACTCGATACGCTGGTAGGAAGTCGTGGGCAACGATGTCAAGAACTTCTTGCCGTAGCCCTTTGTCACCAAGCGCGGATCTGCCAAGACGAGCACGCCGCAATCGGTCGACGAGCGGATGAGACGGCCGGCGGCCTGCTTGACCTCGAGCACCGCCTCGGGCAGCGAGTAGCGCGCCCAGGCGCGGTCTTCGCGCAGGTTGCGCTCGCACGAAAGAGGATCCGTGGGGCTCGAGAACGGCAGTTTGGGGATAATGACGCATCGCAGTGTCTCGCCGCTGGCGTCAAAGCCCTCCCAAAAGGCCTTGAGCGCAAAGAGCGATGAAGTCGGCTCGTTGATAAACCGATCGCGCAGGCGACGCGGGGACGAGTTGCGCTGTTGGCAATTGAGCTCCAGACCCGCTCGCGCCAATTTGGGCTCGACACGGGCATACAGATCCTCCATATCGCGCCTGTTAGTGAAGAGCGTGAGCACCGATCCACCCATGGCGAGATGGGCATCGACCAGCACACACTCGAGCGCTGACAGATAGCGCTCGCGATCGCGCGGATCGGGAATGTCCCCCGCCACGACCACGGCCATATTCGAGTCAAAGTCATAGCTCGAATCCAGGTGCAGCGATGAGGATGTCGACGCACCGATGCGATCGAGGCCGACGGCATGGTTGAAATGCTCAAAGCTCTTGGACACCGTCATGGTCGCCGAAGCGAAGATGGCCGTGTGTACCTCAGGCAGCCACTCGTTCGCCAGGGCCTCGCCGATATCGATGCGCTCGGCGGTCATAGACTCCCCGCCCGCGCGCAGCCGACGGTTCACCTGCAGCGAGTACACATAGTGCTCATCCGTACCCTCAATGATGAGCTTGAGATTCTCGGCCAACTCGTGAAGACGGCGCGAAATGTCGCCCAGGTCGACGACGACCTCGGGCTTATCGGCAGCGACGGCTTGCACCAGCGCGTCTACGCTTTTATCCGCCTGGTCCAGCGCGTCGATTGCGGCATGGGCCGACTGCAAAAAATCGTGCCAGTCATCCGACTCGCGAAGCTCGGGGCCAATCCATAGATTCGCGTTGTCATAGCTCCCGCGGGCACGGCGGCCAAGCTCGCGCACGCCATCGAACACGTCGGCAATCGCCATGCTCGCGCGGGCAACTGTCGACGTCGCTTTGGCGGTGAGTCCCAGATAGAGCGTGGAGCCCTCGGAAGTGGCCAGGTCACGGGAAACCTGACTCAGCGCGCCGGCACTCGACCCGCCCAAGCGCTCAAACAGCACGCGCGACTCATCTGCCGAGACTACGCGCGCCCATTGGCGACGAGCTTCGCGCTCGATGGAATGGGCCTCGTCGACCACCCAGTGGCGAATCGGAGGCAAAATCCTTCCCTCGGCGGCCACGTTGCGGAACAACAGGGAATGGTTGGTGACCACCACGTCGGCATGTGCCGCACGACGGCGCGCCCCGTGGACCAGGCATTTGTCAGGGAAGAACGGACACAGACGACGAGCACACTCGCGCGAAGCTGTCGTAAAGTCGGGACGGTTGACGCTGCGCCAGCGAATGCCGAGTGAATCGAGGTCGCCATCGGCAGATTGGCACACATACGCCATGATCACCGCAACCGCCGTGAGCGTGTCAGCAGGATCGCGCTTGGTGGTAATCTCGACCTGGCCTCGGCTCATGCGCTCAAGCTTGCGCAGGCACGGATAGTGGTCATAGCCCTTGAGAGCGCAAAATGACAGACCACCGTCCAGTTGCTCGGCAAGTTTTGGCAGCTCATGGTACATGAGCTGGTCGGCAAGATTGTTCGATTTGGTCGCAATACCAACCGTGATGTTGTTACGGCGTGCTGCCTCGGCAAAAGGCACCAGATAGGCCATCGATTTGCCGACGCCCGTGCCCGCCTCAATTACGCGATGTGTGCCCGTGACCAGCGCATCGCGGACCTCGAGCGCCATCGCGATCTGCTCATCACGCGGCTCGTAAGTGGGATACATGCGATTGACCAGGCCACCCGGCGCATAGTCTGCCTCAATCTCCTCACGACTCGGCATCTTGAGGACCGGCAGTTCGTCGGCGTCCACCCGATCGTCGGCGCGATCGGCCTTGAGAACGTCAGCACGAGCGGCGCTGAGAGAGAAGATAGAACCAGGGTTCTGCCCCGCCAAGAATGAGAAGATAGGACGATAGGACCAAGGTACATCCGGATGCATGTCGGCTAGGCGCGCCATGAGGCCCTGGGGCAAGTCGGTGAGCGCCACGAGCAACACACGCCATACGCCACACAGGGCGTCGACGTCGGCATTGGCACGGTGTGATACCGAGTCACAGCCAAACAGATCGGCCATAAAAGACAGCTTGTGCGAGGCCAGGCGCGGAAGCGCGATGCGCGACAGCGCCAGCGAATCGATCCAGATATCGCTCACGTTGACGCCGCCTTTGACCGACTCGATAAACGAGCGATCGAACGTGGCGTTATGTGCGATCACCGGGCAACCACCGACAAAATCGGCGAGAGCGGCGACGGCCTCAGCGGCCGACGGGGCATCTGCCACATCGGCATTTGTAATGCTCGTGAGCTCGGTAATCTCGGCGGGAATTAGCTGCTTGG
>UQXT01000030.1 GCA_900545075.1 uncultured Collinsella sp.
CGGCGGGCCTTATGCCTAATATGCCCGAGGCCGAGCGTGGGTGGTCGCTCGTGGCGGATGCCGATATTGCAGTGGGCCAGCATACCAACGTGTGCCTGGGCAAGCCGTGCGCCGATCCGGCGCTCATCCCGAGCATGCTCAACGAGAGCGGCGAGTTCCATAGCAGCCGTACCTTCCGCGAGCATTTTAAGCGCGGCGAGGAGCCGATAGACTTCGACGAGGCCTGCATCGAGATCCGTGCGCAGCACGACCGCTTTGTCGAGATTGTGGGTCGCGAGCCCGATTACTTCGAGGCTCATGCCGTCATGAGCAAAAACCTTAACCGAGCGATCTCGGCGGTTGCCCAGGAGCTGGGCCTTAAGGAGCAAAAGGCAAGCTTCGACCCCACGGCGGTGGTGCATTGCGGAGATACCGACCTGCGCATGGTGATGCGCTCGATGGAACCGGGCTACGAGCCTAAAGAAGCAATCATGCAGACGATTCGCGAGATGTCCGACGGCGAGACGGTCGTCTTTGTGTGTCACCCGGGCTATCTCGATCGCTTTATCCTCGAGAACAGCTCGCTTACGACTGATCGCACCAAGGAGGTCGATGCGCTGATCGATCCTGAGCTGCGCGCTTGGCTCGAGTCTCAACCCGATCTTCGCTTGATCGACTATCGCGACCTGTAAGGACTCAAGCCAACATAAGGGGAACAGGCACCTTTGTGGTGGTTCTGGCGCCGTTGCCATTATGGCGGCGGCGCCTTATTTGTCCGTGCGGCGCGGTAGAGTGTAGGCGGTTGAAATTTGCGTCCATCGAGGAGCTGCTATGAACGAGATCAAGTGCCCGCATTGTGGCGAAGTCTTTAAGGTCGACGCATCCGGCTATGCGGATATCGTCAAGCAAGTGCGCAATGCCGAGTTTTCGCGCGACCTGGATGAGCGTGTGAGGGCAGTCCAGCGCGAGGGCGAGCAGGCGCTGGAGCTTGAGCGCTCGCGTTCGACGGCTGCCTTGCAAAAGGCAGAGTCTCAGCGCAATGCTCAGCTTGCCGAGCAGAAGAACACTGCGGAGCAGAAGATGGCACAAGAGGTTGCCAAGCGCGATGCTGAGCTTGCCGAGCTGCGCGCCAAGCTCGAGGGCGCTGCCGCAGAGCGCGAGAGCGCAAGTCAGCGCGCAGCGGTTGAGGCCCGTGCCGACGCTCAAAAGGAAAACGCCGAGCTTCAGCGCGAGATCGACAATTTGCGTGCGCAGCTGGGACGCAAAGATGACGAAGCCAAGCTTGTCGAGTCGGCCGCGCGCAACGCTGCTCAAAACGATTTGGCTGCACGCGATGCGCAGATTGCCGAATTGCAGGCAAAGCTCTCTGCGGCGGACAAGGCCCAGGAGATGGCGCTTGCCGCCGCCGCGGCCGAGTCGCAGCGTGAGCTCGATGCCGCTCGCGGCGAGGCCGAGCGCGCGCTTGCTGACTATCGCGTGAAGGTGCAAGAGAGGTTTTCTGCCGCAAAGGCACAGTCCGAGCAAGAGGCCGAGGGCCTGCGTGCCCAACTGCGCGAGCAGGAACTGATGGCAAAAATGAACCTGTCAGAGGCGGTCGCCGCGGCGGAGCGAGAGCGCGATGAGGCGCGTGCCAAGCTGACGAGCGAGCTGGCAGTGCGCGATTCTCGCGAGGAGCAGGCCAAGGCGGCACACGAGCTCGAGCTTGCGCAGGCCAAGCGCGCGAGCGATGACCTGATTCGCTACAAGGATGAAGAGATTGAGCGCCTTAAGGATATGAAGGTCCGCCTGTCCACCAAGATGGTGGGCGAGTCTCTCGAGCAGCACTGCGAGACCGAGTTCAACCGTCTGCGCATGACAGCGTTCCCTAACGCGTACTTCGAGAAAGATAACGATGCGTCCGAGGGTACCAAGGGCGACTTTATCTTCCGCGAGTGCGACGCGAGCGGTAACGAGGTCATTTCGATTATGTTCGAGATGAAAAACGAGAACGACGAGACTGCGACCAAGCATAAAAACGAGGACTTCTTTAAGAAACTCGATCACGATCGTCGCCAGAAAGGCTGTGAGTACGCGGTGCTTTGCACGCTGCTCGAGCCCGAGAGCGAGCTCTATAACGCAGGTATCGTCGACGTGAGTTACCGCTATGAGAAGATGTACGTGATCCGCCCGCAGTTCTTCATTCCCATGATCACGCTTCTTCGCAACGCTGCCATGGGTTCGCTGCGCTATAAGCAGGAGTTGGCGGAGTACAAGCAGCAGAACATCGACGTCACGAACTTCGAAGCCAAGATGGAAAAGTTCAAGAATGATTTCGGCCGCAACTACGAGATCGCGAGCCGCAAGTTCCAAACGGCAATCGATGAGATCGACAAGACGATTAGCCATCTGCAGAAAACCAAGGAGGCGTTGCTGTCTTCCGAGAACAACCTGCGCCTGGCCAACAAGAAGGCCGACGATCTTACCATTCGCAAGCTCACGTGGGGCAACAAGACCATGAAGGCGGCGTTTGACGAGGCGCGCGGGGCTGCGACAGAGACAAACGATGAGCCAGCCGAGGCGGATTCGTATGAGGTCGAGGATGCCGAGTAAGGCATAGCGTATAGTGCAAAAGTGGGGCCGCTGGCGATATTGCCAGCGGCCCCGTTTCGTTCCGGTAAGTTCGGCTAGTCTTCGAGCAGGTCCTCGATAAAGCCGACGCGGTAGTTTTTGAAGATGACCTCGCCGCCATCTTGCGTGGCGTCCAGATCGACATCGCCCATGATGCCAAAGTCGTGGTCGCCATCCTCGTCGGCAAAGATCTGGTGCACGTGCCACACGTGTGCAGCCTTCTCGTCGGACTCATCGATGGAAAACATCGCGGCACTGCGGGCATCTCCGTCGGTGAGAATTTCCTCGTGCTGCTCGTGATAGGCATCGAGCGCCTTTTGCCAGCGGATCTCGCTCATGCCCCAGTCGTCGTCGAGCTCGCCCAGGTCGCGAACGTGCTCGCGAGCGGCAAGGGTCACGCGGCGGAAGAGCGCATTGCGTACCAACAGCGTGCAGCCGCGGCGGTCCGCCACGACCTCGTTGATGCCTTGTGGCGGCGCGGCATCGAGGGCTGCCGGGTTGCCGGCGTTCTCCCACTCGTCCACCAGGCTCGAGTCCACCGAGCGCACCACAAAGCCCAGCCACGAGATAATGTCGCGCAGGCGCTCGTCGCGTTTCTCGATGGGTACGGTGCGGTCGAGCGAACGGTAGGCCTCTGCCAGATAGCGCAGCAAAATGCCCTCGGAGCGGGCGATGCCGAGTTTTTGAATGTAACCCTTAAAATCGCTCGCGCTTTCCAGCATATCGCGCAGAACGCTCTTGGGAGAGAGCTGATAGTCGTTTGCCCAGGGTACCTCCTGGCAGTACTTGTCAAAGGCGGCGTCGAGCAAATCCTCGAGCGGCTTTTCGTACGTGACATCCTGAATGCGCTCCAAGCGCTCCTCATATTCGATGCCGTCGGCCTTCATCTCGGCCATAGCGCGATCGCGTGCGGCGCGCTCCTGTGCGCGCAGCACCTGCTTGGGATCCTCGAGCGTTGCCTCGACCATTGAGATGAGATCCATGGTATAGGTCTCGCTCTCGGGATCGAGCAGCTCCAATGCGGCAAGCAGGAACGGCGAGAGCGGCTGATCGAGCGCGAAGTCCTCGGGCAGATCGACCGTCAACGCATAGTCGATGTCTGGTGCGGCGTCAGTCAGGGCGTCGGGTGCGGGCGGCACCTCGGTGCGAACGACGACGCCGGAATCAATGAGCGTGGCGAAGATTTCGTCGGCGCGAACCTCGAGCTTAGCCTTTTCCTCGGGAGTCTGCAGGCTTGTCTCGATGAGGTCGTGTACGCGGGCACGGGCGTCGCCGCCCTGCTCGACCACGCTAATCACCATGGAGTGTGTGATGCGCAGGCGCGGCTTGAGCGTTTCGGGCTGCGTCTCGATCAGGCGCTCAAAGGTCTGCTTGTTCCAGGTGACAAAGCCCTCGGGGGCCTTTTTCTTTTTAATCTTACGGAGTTTTTTGGGGTCGTCGCCCGCTTTGGCCATAAGCTTGGCATTCTCGATCTCGTGCTCGGGCGCCTCGGCGATGACCATGCCCTCGGTATCGAAGCCCGAGCGGCCGGCGCGACCGGCAATCTGATGGAACTCGCGGGCGCGCAGACGACGCATCTTGTAGCCATCGAACTTGGTGAGCGCGGTGAGCACCACGGTGTGGATGGGTACGTTAATGCCGACGCCGAGTGTGTCGGTACCGCAGATGACGGGCAGCAGGCCCTGCTGCGCCAAGCGCTCGACCAGCAGACGATAGCGCGGCAACATGCCAGCATGGTGCACGCCGACGCCGCATCCAAGCAGGCGCTTGAGAATCTTGCCAAAGGCCGTTGAGAAGCTCGTGCCTTTGGCAGCTTCCTTAATGGCCTCGCGCTGTTCCTTGCTAGCGATGCCAAAATTGGCGAGCGACTGTGCCGTCGCAAGGGCGGCATCCTGGCTAAAGTGCACGATATAGAGCGGGGCCTCGCCGCGGCGCATGGCGAGCTCGACCGTGCCCTCGAGGGAGGTCGTTACATAGTCGTAGCTCAGCGGAACAGGACGCGGCGCGTCGACAACCAAGTCGCAAGCAGCGCCGGTGTGTTCCCCGAGTGAGGCGGCGATAGCAGTGACATCGCCGAGCGTGGCGCTCATGAGCATAAATTGCGTGTGGGGCAGGGTGAGCAGCGGCACCTGCCAGGCCCAGCCGCGGTCGGGGTCGGCAAAGTAGTGGAACTCGTCCATGGCCACGCAACCCACGTCGGCTTCATCGCCTTCGCGCAGCGCATCGTTGGCAAGGATTTCGGCCGTGCAGCAGATGACGGGTGCCTTGGTGTTGATATGCGTGTCGCCGGTGATCATGCCGACGTTATCGCGGCCGAGCACCTGCACCAGGTCGAAGAACTTTTCGCTGACCAGGGCCTTGATGGGGGCCGTGTAATAACAGCGTTTGCCCTGCGCCATGCCCATAAAGAGCATGCCCAGCGCGACGAGCGATTTACCCGATCCGGTTGGTGTGCCTAAAATGACGTGATCGCCGGCAGCCAGGTCCATGAGGGCCTCTTCTTGGTGGTCCCACAGCTCAATGCCGCGATCGCTCGTCCATTCAAAGAAGCGCTCGAAGGCCTGATCGGGCGTGAGCCACGGTTCGGGCTCGCTGCCGTCCTCGGGCTCCCACCAGGTGGGGGAGAGCGCGCCGAGCGAGCCAAACTCGGCTTCGGTTCCCGTGCCGCCCGAGAATGAGCTGGCGGCGCCGGCGCCGGAGACGGTGCTGGCGGCGGTATCTGTCGTGGTCTGTGCCATATGGTTGCTTTCTCTCGCGATTGTTCGCCAACTATTATGGCGTAGCGGCGGCGCGGGGTGCCAGCGCGCGAGAAAATGCAGGAAATGGGCGTTCTGCCCAGCCGTTTGGTGCAGTTGCCGGCTAAGTGAGTAGACTTTTTGCGATATCGCGAGCACATGGCTTTTGCGTAAGGGATTTACCTGCGGTTTTAGTTTTCGTTATGCGGGTTGTGCTTGGCTATTGCAAAAAAGTCTACTCACTTAGGTTTAAGGGCCGTTCGCTGGCGCCTATTTGCGCTTGTTTGCCGACGCCGCGACCATCAGAGGCCCCTGGGACTCTTGCGGCAGGCGCTTCTTGCCTTTGCGGGCGCGGTTTCTAAAGTTCTCGACGGCCTCTTCCATACCCAGGGGTACATAGGTGAGCTCGTCGAGGTTATCGGGCAGGTAGCAGGCAAGGCTTTGCTCCTGCGCGCGGCCCGCCGCGAGCTGTTCATCGCTGGGCTGCGCGCCGGGTGTGGCACAAATGCCATAGACGACGGCACCCATCTCGCGCGTGCGGCATTCATATTCGGTCTCGGGATGCTCGGGATGGTCGCGACGAACGTCGTCGCTTACCCAAAGCGTGTCGTAGCCTGCCGCGGCAAACTGCCCCAGGGCGTAGTCGCGCAATGGCTTGCTGTCGGTTCGCAGCGTGACGGTGGCACCGGCCGCAAAAAGCGGGCGATAGAGCATCAGATGGTCGACATGGACGAGTCGTTTTTTAGCGTACTTGGCCTTGGGCTGCGGCGTGGGAAAGTTAATGGTGATGGCATCGAGCTCGCCTGCGGCAAACACCTGCGGCAGCGATGCGGCGCCTCGGGGCAGGACGAGTGCGTTTGATAGTTCCTGCTCGCAGATTTTCTGTGCGGCATAGGCGATGCAGATGGGCTCCTGGTCCATGCCGATAAAGAGCGTGTTTGGCTCGTGGACCGCGCGCTCTACAAGGTACGTTCCCTTGCCACAGCCAAGATCCAGGTGAAGGTGTTCGAAAGGTTTGCTGCCTGCGGGCGCACAGGCCTCGCGCCAATCTCCGGCATAGGCCTCGGGGTTCGTCTCAATAGCATCAGCGTAGCGCTCCAGGCGCTCCTCGAGCACAAAGTTCTTGGGCGTGCGAACGTGGACGGCTCCCATGAGGCTCCTTGGTCATAAGTATGGAACGCATGGCCGCGCGTTCCGTCAATGGGTTGAAAAAGGGGTGGGCATAGTTTGCCCGAAAGACGCGGTGCGGCTCGACGGCGAGTCGTCGGTGCCTACAGGCGCTTGAGGATCACATAACGGTTGAGCTCGCCGCTGCGACCGTCGGCATGGAAGCGCTCAAGCTCGCGCACGGGGACCTCGCCGCTCTTGTAGAACGTACGGACGCCGCGCACCAGGTCGGTAATCTGCTGATCGTCAAAGTGATGGCAATAGCGGTAGGCGTGGCGGTCGTTTTGCCAGCCAATGAGGTGGTCACCGGCTTCAAACTGCGTGGAATCGTAACCCTCAAACGGCGGGGTGAGCTCGGCGCGGGCTTCGGCTCGAACGGCCTTGCGAGCCATGCGCTCGTCGTTCATAAACTCCCAAAAGCTGATGGCGATGATGCCGCCTGGGCGCGTCTGGCGCACCAGGGCGTCGAGCACGCGTACGCGGTACTCGCATGACGGTACGTGGTGCATAAAGCCAAAGCAGACCGAGATGTCGGCGAGTGGGGCGTCGAAAAGCACGTCGGGCGTCTCGGCGGGGTTGAGCTTCATGAGAGCGTCGAGCACGTCGAGTTCCTGGAAGTGCAGGTTGGGAATGCGCAGGGCGTGGCCGCGTGCATCGATAGCCAAATCCTGACACGAGTCGACACCATAGAACTCAAACGGGCAGCTGGCATCCGCCGAGGGGTTTGCGCCGTCGACGCCCTTGGCGGCAAGTGCGCCGCCGGCGGCAAAGTTCTCGAATCGCATATTGCCGCAGGCAAGATCGAAGACGCGGACGGGATGCTCGATCGTGGCGACGTCGAGCTGCTCGAGCGCGATATCCATGGTGCGTACCCAGCCGGGCCACGGGGCCTGGCGCGTATCGGAGAAGGAGGCGGAGTGCTCGCGATAGAACGTGTTGTTGAGCTGGATGAGCGATGAGGCGAAATCGCGGTTCACGGCGCGGAACTCCCTCCGTTGGCGGTGCGAAATAAACAGTACGACCATACTACCGTTAACGCCGCAACGGGGACAACCGAGCTAGGTGTCATTGCTTTGTTTGGACACATTTCCGCAGCTCATATGCACCCGCAACCGCCGGTTGTCAAAAATCTCACTAGAATAGGTGGCATGCTCTTGGCGGTGGCGGATAGATTTTTAACTGTGCAAGGCGCCTTAAGAACAAAAACGGTCCAGCGGCACGGCTGGCATCACATAGGAGGAACCATGAATGTAGAAACTGCGCAGCGGCTCGCCGACCTTCGTCGCAGGAAGGGTTTTAGCCAAGAAGGGCTGGCACGAAAGCTGGGGCTGTCGCGCCAGGCGGTCAGTAAATGGGAGCGCGCGGAGAGCTCGCCCGATACCGAGAACCTGATCTCGCTCGCCAAACTCTATGGCGTGAGCCTGGACGAGCTCCTCAATCCGAGCGATGAGATCGAGGACGATATCGAGTTTGAGAACGAGGACCGCGCCCGTCAGCGCGAGGCTGAGGCGGCAGAGCGCGCCCGCACCCATGAGGCGGCGGCACGCGCCACGGAGGCAGCTACGCAGGCAAGTGATGCCGCGGCCAAGGCGGCGCAGGCGGCAAGCTGGAGTGCGCAGGCCGCCAATGCCGCTACGGCGCAGGCGACGAGTGGCGGCGCAGTTGGCTCGACTCCGGTGAAGGGCCCGTTCCAGTCGTTCCCGTATTGGGCCGTGTGCTGGCTGCTGTTCTTTTTGCTGATGTTCCTGTTTGGTGCCGGACCCTTTGCCGCGCTGATCTTCTTCACGATTCCCATCTATCACTGGGTGGCGCGTGCGCTCGATGGTGATTGGGCGCGTGGAGATATTCGGGTTGGTCCGGCGCCGGTGGCGGCTAGGGCTCAGAATACTTCCGCTTCAGTTGATACTGACGTGGCTACCGCGACCACCGCTGAGCCGATCGCCAAAGAGGGTGATGAATGATGAAGCTTTCGCATGAATCCAAGGTACGCTTGGGCGTTGGCATCGGAGCGTTTGTGCTCATCATCGGGCTCGTCTTTGGCACTTCGCGGACTTTGATTCATTTTGATGGCCCGTGGGATCTCGACGATGTTGTATCCGGCTTGTCCGGTATGGACGATGTGGTTGACGACGACGATTTTATGAACGATGGCGGTAAATATTCCGCTCGGCCTCAGCAACTTTCGAGCACGACTTTTGACGAAGACGCGTTCCAATCGCTCGACTTGGATGTGACGTCGGGGACGGTCGAGGTTAAACGTGTCTCTGACGGACCGGTACGTGTCATCGAAAGCGGGCACGTTGCAAAGGGGACATCTGCTTCCGATGCCGCCACTCAGAATCTAGCCAAGATCGAGGGCTCTACACTCAAGATTAGCCAGTTCGACTGCGATGACGAGCGCGCCCATGACCGTAAGGTCACCATTGAACTGCCGCGTGAGCTTGCCGATAACATGATGGGCATTACGGCAAGCGTGGGGTTGGGAGACCTGACGGTCGCGGGCATTGCGTGCCACGACTTTGATTTGACGTTGGACTCGGGAGACGTCGCGTTCGCGGGCACCGTGACCGACACTCTGAATGCCGAGGTCGGTTCGGGCGATGTGACGTTCGAGCTCTACCAGGCCCCCGCGAAGTCGATGGACGTGAATGTGGGCTCGGGCGATGTGGAGATGACGGTTCCGAACTCGACGGGCTTTAAGGCGAGCCTCACCTTGGGCAGCGGCGACTTTGAGAGCGATTTCCTTCCGCTTGACTACGACGGCGAGACCATTTTGAATCTTGAATTCGATAACGGCGATAAGTCTGCTACGTATCGTTTTGAGGTCGGTTCGGGCGACATGTCGTTTGATCCGGAGTGACATGCGGTTTTCGGAGATCGGTACATATAGGCATGCTCTTTGATGGAGGCGCCGGAGCCGTGACGGGCTTCGGCGCCTTTGCCTTTACAATGGGGGCATGGAACAGATTATCTTGAACATACTCGAGGCCCTGCGTCGCGGCGAGACCGTGGACGACAAAGCGCTCGTCAAACTGATACATGCCGAGGCGCGCCGTGAGGGCGCCGACAAACGTGACCTGGCCAAGCGCCGCCTGCTGCCATTCTGCCAGCGGGTTAAACGCGAGGAGCCGGCTCGGTGGGCTGCGTGGAATGTCGATTCCGATCTGGAACGTCAACTGCTGCAGGTCCTGCGCATGAAGCCTCGTCGCACGGCTTCGGGCGTGGCGACCATTACCGTTATCACCAAGCCCTGGCCGTGCTCGGGCGATTGCCTGTTTTGCCCCAACGATCTGCGCATGCCCAAGAGCTATCTGCACGCCGAGCCGGCATGCGCCCGTGCGGAGCAAAACTGCTTCGACCCGTATCTGCAGGTGAGCGCTCGTCTGACCGCGCTTTCGCAGATGGGGCATGCGACCGACAAGATAGAGCTCATTGTGCTCGGTGGTACCTGGAGCGACTATCCGGAAGGCTATCAGACATGGTTTATGTCGGAGCTTTTCCGTGCGCTCAATGACGATGCCGTCGCCGGCGTGGCTGCCAACCCCATGTTGGCGCGTCCGGGCATCAGCCGTGCCGAGGCGGGGCGTCTGCTCGACGATGCGCCTGCCGATGCCCTGCCGCCGGTGGTAGCGGAGCGCCGCGAGCGCTATCGGGCTGCCGGCATTGCGACTGACGAGGCTGAGCTTGCTGCCGGCGTTGCCGACGAGCAGGGTCGTGTGGATGCTGCCGTGGGCGGCTATAACCGCGCGGTGCGTTGTCTGTACGGCCCTGGTACGCCGTGGGGCGAGGTTGCCGAGTGGCAAACGGCAACGATGGAGGAGCTTGAGCGTCAGCAGCGCATCAACGAGACGGCAAAGCATCGCGTGGTGGGACTCGTTATCGAGACGCGTCCCGATGCCGTGACGCCACAGGCGCTCACGCTCATACGTCGCCTGGGCTGCACCAAGATTCAGATGGGTATCCAAAGCCTTGATCAGCACCTGCTCAACATCAACGAGCGCCGTATTGTGGTGGCTCAGATTGAGCGTGCGTTTTCGCTGGCGCGCCTGTTTGGCTTTAAGATCCACGCGCATTTTATGCTCAACTTGCTTGGCGCTACGCCCGAGGGGGACAAGCGCGACTACGAGCGCTTTATGACCGAGGGGGCCTTTATGCCCGACGAGGTCAAGGTCTACCCGTGTGCGCTCATCGAGGGCTCGCGTCTGGTGGGCCGCTATGAGCGCGGCGAGTGGCGCCCCTATACCGAGGAAGAACTGCTCGATGTGTTGGCCGACGACATCGTGGTGACGCCGGCGTTCTGCCGCATCAGCCGCATGATCCGCGACTTTAGCTCCGACGACATCATGGTGGGCAACAAGAAGCCCAACCTGCGTCAGCTCGTTGAGAACCGCCTGGCTGCTCGGGGTGACGGTGCGACGGTGCGCGAGATTCGCTATCGCGAGATCAGCACGGCGGGTGCCGACTTGGATGAGCTGACCCTTGACGAGGAGGTGGCGTACGAGACGCCGGTGACGCACGAGCGCTTTTTACAGTGGGTGACACCGCAGGGCAAGATCGCGGGCTTTTTGCGGTTGTCGCTGCCCGACCATTCGTTTGTTGCCGCGCATGCGGACGAGTTGCCGACGACGCCGGACGAGGCGATGATTCGCGAGGTGCACGTGTATGGCATGGCGGCACGCGTGGGCGACCGGGGCCAGGCGGCGCAGCATCACGGGTTGGGGCGTTTGCTCGTAGAGCGTGCGTGCGAGATTGCCCGGGATGCGGGTTATGCGCGCATCAACGTGATCAGCGCGATCGGTACGCGCGAGTACTATCGCCATTTGGGTTTTTACGACCACGGACTCTATCTGCAAAAGGAGCTCTAAATGAACAAGCCGAGTGTTTCTGCCGGCGTCGTTGCCGGCGTTGCCCTGGGGGCCGCGGCGCTTGGTGCGGCCGCTGTCGCTGTTCGTGCTGCCTGTCTGCAGGTTGCGCGAACCCGCAATGGGTTGGCGCGCGTGAAACGCGTGCACGATGAGGACGGCGATGAGATTCGCGTGTTGGTGCAAGGCGGCGTCTACCAAAGCGCAAGCTACATTGGCGAGCGTTGGGCGGAGCCCGTCTTTGCGTACTATCGTGCGTTTGACGACGTGTTTGAGGCCGAGGATGCGATGCTTGACGCTTATGGTCACGGTATCGACCGCATGCTTATGCTGGGCGGCGGCGGGTTTGCCTATCCCAAGTTCGCGCTGATGTCGCACGAGAGCTTGCGCATGGACGTCATTGAGTACGATGCCGAGGTTACGCGCCTGGCGCGCCGCTGGTTCTACCTGGACGAGCTGGAGCGCGCGGTGGGCGACCGCTTGCGGGTGATTACCGCTGAGGCTCGCTCGTATCTGGGTGTGACGAGCGTGGGTCATCGTCGCTACGACGTGGTCGTGAGCGATTGCTTTGGCGGTGCCGAGCCCGTACGCGAGCTGGCGACGGTTGAGGCATTGCGTTTGGTGCGAGGCGGCCTGAACCCCGGGGGTATCTACGTTGCCAATATCGTGAGCGCAAACGAGGGGAGCGACGTGACGTTCCTGCGCGACTGCGCTGCCACGGCACTCGAGGTATTCGCCCATGCCTGGGTGGTCCCATGTGGCGATGCGGAGTTCGGCGGAGAGGAGAACTACCTGCTTATCGCCAGCGACGGCGACTACGCCTTTGCCGAAGCCGTGCCCTTCGACACCGACTTCCTCGGCACCGTCCTTCACGACAAGTAAGTCTCTCCGTCCCAAAAAGACTGGTCTTAGGCGTGGTCGCGCCAGCTGAGGACGCGCTGCTTCATGCCCTCGATGTCGAGCACGCCTTCGGCGAAGCCTTTGCGCACGAGCTCCTCGGGAACGTACTCGTCGTAACGATCAAAGTAAGGCACCTCGCCGGGATAGACGAGCTCGATGGGATCGAAGTCCTTCTCGGCCTCGGCGGCGAGCACCTCAAAGAACGTCTCCTCGTCGGCCTTCATCTTAAACTGCATAAAGTACGGGCGTGATGGGTCGAGTCCGCGAAGGCCAAGCTCCGCGGCGCATTTAATCTTGAGCATGCGCTCGAGTGCCAAAAAGGCGTAGCTGCCCAGCCAGGGGAAGAGCACCCAGGTGTCGCCGCCCAGGTTAATGAGCGGCTTGGTCCCCGCACCCGAAATCTCGGCCGTATGGCGAGCCTGCGCCAGACGGGCCCGCGCGTTACCCATAAGGTACGGATACGCCGCGTGCTCGTTGAGCGCCTTGCGCATACGCTCGAGCACATGCGTGTTAATGTCTCCGGGGCAGTCGCCAAAGTAGGCCGGCACTCGGCCCTTGACCTGCGTGGCAAAGACGGTGTGACGCTTCCAGTCCACTTCCTCGACGATCCAGCAATGGCCCGCGATGGCGATGCGCTCGCCAGGTGGTGGCGGGTTGACAATCGTGCCCAGCTCGGCCGACTCGCTGCGAACGGTGAACTCCTCGTTTTCCTGGAACACGGCGTAGAACTTAAAGTTGTTGATGATGCGCTCGCCCGCGAGACCCACGATGAGCCCGCCACCTTCGGTGACCTGGATATGGTCGATCTTAATGAGGTGACGCAGCAGCACACGGTAATCGTCTGCCGAGACACGGTGGAAATAGCTGAGCGTGAGCACGCGCTGGGCAAGTTCGGCCGGCGTGAGCTCGCCGGTGCTGGCGAGGGTCGACATAGTCTGGTGATAGAGCAGACTGTAGGGGAGTCGATCGAGCTCGGGCGGCTCGACCCACTTTTCCTCGCGATAGAGTTGTACGAGCGCGATGCCCTGCAAGAGCTTCCACGGAATGGTCTCGGGCATCATCGTGCGCGGCTCGGGCTCTTCCTCGCGCATGACAAACCACATCTCGGGCGGAAGGTCGCGACGGCCTGTGCGCCCCATGCGCTGCAAAAAGGAGCTGACGGTAAACGGCGCGTCAATCTGGAAGGCGCGCTCCAGGCGGCCGATATCGATACCGAGCTCCAGCGTAGAGGTGGTGACGGTTGTCTGCGCCTGCTCCTCGTCGCGCATGAGCTCCTCGGCCGTCTCGCGCAGCGATGCCGAAAGATTGCCGTGATGGATGAGAAAGCGGTCGGGCTCGTGTCGACTTTCGCAGTAGCTGCGCAGCATGGAGCACACGGCCTCTGCCTCCTCGCGCGAGTTGGCAAAGACCAGGCACTTGCGGCCGCGCGTATGCTCAAAGATATAGCCCATACCGGGGTCGGCGTTGTCGGGCGCCGTGTCGGTGGGGTTGAGAAGCGCCTGCTCGGTCGCTCGTGGGATGTCGACTTCGCCCTCGGGGGCCGAGGAAGTTTGGCGGTCCTTGGGAGCGGCCTTGCCCCGTGCCCGCTCACGACGTTGACGGCGCTCCTCTTGTGTGAGCTGTCCGCTGTGACGCATGTCTTGGGCGCTGGCGGGCAGTGCCGCGGGTGCCGCTGCCTCAATGCGCTCGCACGCAAGCACTTCGGCCTCTTGAGGACCCATGCTCTCGAATCCTCGCTGCTGTGCCTGGGGACCCGAGTTGTAGAAGTGCTCCATGGAGATGCGCCACACGCGGCGCGGCTCCTCAAAACGGGGGATAACGCAGTCGCGTCCCGTTCCCTGTGAGAGAAAGGCACCCGTGCGCTCGGGGTCGCCGATGGTGGCCGAAAGGCCAATGCGGCGGGGCTGCACGCCTGCCATGCGCGAGAGTCGCTCGATAAGGCAGAGCGTCTGCCCGCCTCGATCGCCGCGCATAAGCGAATGGACCTCGTCAATGACCACATAGCGCAGGTCGCAGAACATGCGCGGGATCGCCATATGCTTATGGATCAGGAGTGCCTCGAGCGACTCGGGCGTAATCTGCAAGATGCCGCTCGGTTTTTTGATGAGCTTAGCCTTGTGCGACTGCGAGACATCGCCATGCCAGTGCCAGACAGGGATATTGGCTTCTTCGCACAGGTCGTTGAGGCGGACGAATTGGTCATTGATGAGCGCCTTGAGGGGGCCAATGTAGAGGGCGCCCACGCTTGCGGGCGGGTTCTCCCAAAACTCGGTCAGGATGGGAAAAAAGGCTGCCTCGGTTTTGCCGGAAGCCGTGGATGCCGTCAGGAGCACATTGTCCTGCGTGTTAAAGATGGCATCTGCCGCCGCAACCTGGATAGAGCGCAGGCTCTCCCAATCGTGGGAGTAGATGAAGTCTTGGATAAACGGGGCGTAGCGGTCAAAAGCGTTCACGGGGCCTCCTTTCAAAAGCGAATCTCTCAATGCGGCGGGCAGTGGCTTGCTGCATGACTGTCTCAACGTTTGCCCAGATAAAACCTGCCAAAATAAACCTGTCCCTTTTTGGCAGGTTAGATGGTGAATTCGGCGAAGTTACGGTCGCCGTCTGCGGTGCCGGTGTCGCCTGTTGCGGCTGCCGGCGCCAGCGCGTCGCCACCAACGCTTTGCAGCAGCTCCGCCACATTTGCATCGGGGTTCTGACACAGGATGTCGAGCAGCTCGATAAAGTCACGAATGACTTCACGCGGCGTCAGATGCGTGTCGGCTCCCACACGACCGAACTCGATCTTGAGGAAGTCCACCAAGTCGTTCTCGGTAAGCGTGGGCGTCCAGCCAAAGTAGCCGGCATGGATCTGCATGAGCTTTTCGATGAGCACCAGCAACTCCTCATAGGTGAGTGGCTGCAGGCGGATGATGGGCGCGAGCATGTCCTTAAGATCCTCGCGTGCAAAGCGGCCTTGAGCGAGTCGGCTACGCAGGGCCTCGTAGGAGAACACGCCGCGGCGCCGGTCTTCGATGGAGGTTGGCGTGCCGCCCATGATCATGCCCAGGTACTGCGCCTTGCCCTGGAGCGTGTCGTTGTACATGGTCAGGATCTTCTCGTAGTTGTATTGGCGTGTGATGGCGTTGGGAATTTTATACAGATTCACGAGCTCGTCGATGAGCACCAGCATGCCCTTGTAGCCGCTGCAGACCAAAAAGCGCGCAATGAGCTTAATGTAGTCGTACCAGTCGTCATCGCTGATGATGGTCGAGGAGCCCAGCTCGGCGCGAGCCTCGCTCTTGGTGCGGTATTCGCCGCGAATCCATTTGGTCACGCGGCTCATGACTTCTTCGTCGCCCTCGGATACGGCCGCGCGGTAGCGGCGGAGCATGCGGGCGAAGTCGAAGCCGTGGACCATTTCCTCGAGCGGGGCCAGTTGGGCATTGACGGCAGACTCGTCGGCATCGGCACACGAGGCGACCCAGCGATCCAGGATAAGGTTGAGCGCACCGCCCTCGGGGCGCGTTTTAGTCGATATATTGCGGATGAGCTCGCGGTAGGTGGCAAGGCCCTGCCCCTGACCGCCCTGCAGGCGGCGCTCAGGGGATAGGTCGGCATCGGCGACGACGAATCCCTCGCCCATGGCGTGCGTGCGGATGGTCTGGAGCAAGAAACTTTTGCCGGCGCCGTAGCGACCGACTAAAAAGCGGAAGCTCGCGCCGCCATCGGCGATGAGACTCAAATCGGTGAGCAGGGCGCGAATCTCGACCTCGCGTCCCACGGTGATATAGGGAAGCCCGATGCGCGGGACCACGCCGCCCTTGAGCGAGTTAAGGATAACGGCGGCGACGCGTTTGGGTACGCGGGGCGCTGCGGATGCGGTGTCACTCATGGTCTAGGTATCCTCTCACGTCTGCTTCGTAGTCCTCAATAATCTGCGGCCCTGCCGCGCTAAATTCAATTACGGTGTCGCCCACCAGGTCAAAGAGCGTCTCGTTGATGGTATCGACGAGCATGTCCTCGCTCTGCCCCGATTGCACTACCGCCGATTCCGCCTGTACTGCGTTGTGCTCGAGCAGCGCGCGGAGATAGGCGTCTGCGGCGGGCGCGAGTTAGTTCGTGGCGTCAGCGGGCACTGCGGCTGCGAACGCTGACGTTGGCGCGAGAAGCGGTGCCACGACACCAAACTGTTCGGTGGATATGGTCGGCTCGTCGGTCAAGTCCTGCCGAATGGGTGCCACGACCGCCTCGACAATCGCGTCGGCTACGGGCCCGGCTTCCGGTTGCCCTGAGTCCGCTGCCTCGGCTTCTGCGGACGCGCCGTCCTCGCGTTCCTCTTCGATCAAAAGCGCTTCGCGCGTTTGCGCAGCGGCGTTCCGAATGTGCCCCAGCTGACTCAGATCGATATCGATCTTGACGGGCTGGTGTGCGGCGTCCCACGAAAGCCATGCCACAATCTCGTCATCGATAATCTTGGCCAGATATTTGGGGACCTTTTCTTCCTTAAGGGGATGGGCGGGGTCCAGCGCCAGGCGCAGGCGTTGGTCGCAGGCGCGCATCATTTCACCGAGCTTGCTGCTCTTTTGCCTACTACCATGGATACGCATACATTCCCAAAAGCCGTTTTGGCAACGGTAGATATGGATGGGATCCAGGCGGTATTCGCAGTCCTCGTGGCGCTCGGGCGCAAAGAACACGGCCGAGGCAAACATGGTGTAGGGCATGGCCGTCTCCTCCCCAAACAAGCTCGCTACGATGCCGGTCTTTCGGTGCGTGTCATAGTAGCGCGCCATACGGACATACACGGCGCATGCCACGTGGCGCAGGTCGCGATGGTGGGAACGGTCGAGCCGTGAGTTATTCAGGTTGTACGTGGAGAGGGCGTTTATAGCGGTCATGAGTCGCTCCTCGCCTGCCTCGTCGGGCGGAAGGGGGAGCGTGGGCTCGGAGGTTTTGCGACGCTTGGGGACTTGGGCCGACGGCGCCGGTACAGGCGAGAGGTCTCGCGCTGCGCGGCGTAGCTCGATAAGGGCGTTATCGAACATGACGGTTTTAGAGTCGCGAAGCAGCTTGGGGTCGAGCCCGTGGAATACGGCGTAATCTTGCAGCCACACGCGTGCAAACCGGTCGATGCCGGGCTCGAAGGCGCGATAGGCATCCCAAAAGGCCTTGATTTTGTTAAAACCATCGAGTGGGTCATCTACGCCAATGCCGCAGATCAGCTCATAGAGATACAGGAAGGCAAAGGACGTAGACGTTTCCTCGACGGTTCCGCGGCGCACTTGGGCGCGCCAAGTAAAATAGCCGCGCAGTTGCCGATCGCTCATGGCGTTGTAGGTGGGAAAGTACGACTTAAAGGTGCCGTTGTAGGGACAGTCGTCCTCAAAGTCGGCCATCAGCAGGCCTTGGCGGTAGAAAAGCTCGGCTTCCGAAAGCCAGCGACCTGCGCCGCCTTTGGGGTCATCCTGCCAGCGCGATATCTCGCGCATCTTGCGGTACTGGTCGGGAAGGAAATTCTGCATCTGTCGGCCGGTTTTGAGAATCGGCTCGTCAGCATAGACTTCGTTTGAGAAGCGAGCAGACTGATGGGTCCGGGCCTCGGCCATAATGCGCTCGATGAGCATCTTGATGTCCTGGTCGGCCACCGCTTCTCCTCTCCTAACGCAGCTTCGGTGACCTCATATCATAGCACAGCATCAAACAGGTGTTCGAGATACTGCTGCGTAGATAGATTTAGAACAGGAGCGCGTAGATGACGGCTACGACAACGGAGGGGAGCATATTGGCCGTGCGGAAGGTCTGGGGACGGATGAGGTTGACGCCGACGCAGAAGATGAGCATGGAGCCTACGAGCGAAAGGCTGTTGAGGGCTGCTGTGGTCATGATGGGGGAGAGCGCGCCGGCAAACAGCGTAATCGTTCCCTGGAATACGGCAACGGGAAGGGCGGAGAAGATGCAGCCGCGACCGAGTGAGGCCGTCATGGTGCAGACGATGATGCAGTCCAGCGCTCCCTTGAGGGCGAGCGTGGACCAGTCGCCGAGCAGGCCGTCTTGGATTGATCCCACGATAGCCATGGCGCCGATGCAGACGGTCAGCGATGTCGAGACAAAAGCGTTGGTGAACTCGTTATCGCCCTCACTGCCGGTCTTGCGCTTGAGCCATTCGCCAAGGTTCTCGATGGCGGCTTCCAAGTTGACGGCCTCGCCGATGAGCGAACCGAGCGCAAATGAGACGATGAGCATGGTGGTGCCGGTGGTCGCTAGCGCCTTCCCATCGATAAGGAGCATCTTTTGCATGGTGCCGCCCAGGCCGATAAACAGGACGCACAGCCCCGATGCTTTCATGAGCGTGTCTTGGATGCGCGGTGTGATGAAGCGGCCGCCCGCTAATCCCAAAAGACCGCCCGCAACTAAAAGCACAACGTTGATGATTGTTCCCAAGCCCGGCATGAGCCCTCCTGTATTGATGCCAACGTGGCAATCGTAGCAGAACGAAATGCGAGGCACATCGCGACTCATCTAATACGTTATATAAGTGGTGTTAGGAATGATGTGCAGCATTTAAGCCTCAGGTGGTTGTCGGGACATAGGGATAGTATTCAAAGCGCAGTGTCATAAGCCGCTGCGGGGATTCAATAGCCGCGGCGATGATATTGGCATCGCGGGCACGATCAAACCCTTCGAGTTCGATCTGATACGAGACGTCTTGCATAATGTCCAGACGTCGCCAGGCCAGGAGTGTGTCGCCATCGAATTCCAAGGTCTTGCCTCCGTCTGGAGCAACGGCGTATAGACGCAGCTTGGCGGTGGTTGCAGGGTCGACAACTGTGACCTTTTTAATTTCGTTTCGAGTATTCTTGGCGCCCAACAAGGTGAGCAGTGTTGGGGCCACGACCTCGCCCGATGGCAAAAAGACGACTTCGATGGATTCAGGAAATGCGATGATAGCCGACTTGCGGACGGGCTGATTGGCGGCGGCAACTTCGATGTTCGCAGCGTCGATGACCTCTGTGTGGTCGAGCGCGGCAAGCACGCAGCAGTTACCTTCATCGATCTCTTGAGGATCAGCAAGCCCCAGACTGTCCGCGAGCTCGGGATCGTTTGGATCGGCAGCGGGCTCATTCGGCGCTTCGAGAGAAGCTGGGACGCTGTTTGTCGGCGACGGCGTGTCGCCCGCACCTGCTTCTTTGTCCGCGCTCTCTTCTTGTATGGTTGCGTTGATGGGTTCGTCGTTTGGGGGGAGCGTCTTGGCGTCAAACGCGGAGGGGAGAATTCCGATGGCTCCGGATCCGTTCCACTCCATTTCGAGAAGCGCCGGGTCGGCAAGAATGCGTTGCCTGCTTTGCGCGTGGGCATCGATTTCAATAGGGCCTGCCTCTATCCCTCGTGTAAGGCTGAGTGATCCGGCTGGCTTCTCGAAATGAGCGTCTGTGTCTTTGGTGCTGACGGAGTAGAACAGCAGGGACGCTTCTCCCGCCGCGATAACATCGGTACCGGCTTTGGTCAGCCGCAACGATGCCGTGAATGAGAGGGTGGGCTGCGTGTCGTCTGCATTCGCGGCGGCGCAGCCCAGACATATACCGCCTCCTTTCTCGAAAAACGCACCGTCGAAGGCGACCTTCGCTCCGTTCGCCGAGTCATCGACCGAAGCGATGTCGATGCGCAGCTCTAAATTGCATGGATCGCCATCTGCATCGAGCACAACCGAGCGCCACGTGCAGACGGCGCACCCCGCCTGGGAGCCGTTTGCCTTGTTCGAACGCTTGATATCCACGACTATCGAGCCGTCCGTATTACGACGAAGGCATCCCGAGGTTGAGATCACGGCCTGTGCGATCGAAAAACGCTCGCACGCAATGGCGCTCGACGGATTTGGTGCGGAACTTAGGGCTACTGGTAAGGAGTCTGCCATGACGGGAGTCGCCCAAGCGGCGACAGGCGTTCCGGTTGCGAGCGCGCCGCAGAGTGCGACGACGGGCAAAAGGTTCTTCGATGCCATGGGGTCTCCTTAGCTAATTTAGTGCGGCCTGTCCGTGTTTTGTTTCTGGCTGCGTTTGATGTGCAGACCGAGGCCGGCGGTTCCCGCGCCTGCTGCTGTGGCGCCTGCTGCCAAGAGCCATCGTCTGTCGCCTGTCTGCGCCAACGGTTCCTCGCGGTCGCCGCGGTCGAGCTCCGAGAGGTCGACCGTCACTTGCGTGGCGGCCTGCGCCTGTTCTTGCTGGGCAAAGGCCATGGCTGGCCCAAACGCTAGGATGCTGACGGCGGCGGCCAGGGCGACGGCCTTATGCCGTGTGCGCACCGGGCTCGACCGTCCAGGTGATCGTTGCAACCTGATCGCCTTCGCCGGTTACGCGGAAGATGTCGCGCGTGACGCGGGCGACGTTTCCGCTTGTCTTGAGCTTGATTTTGTCCGTGCCGCCGGCAATGCCCTGGTAGCCCATGTCGAAGGCTGCATTCTTGGAAAGATCGAGGCCCGTCCCTTGCGCGGCGGCGCTGGCGTTCTGGAGCGCGCCGTCGGGGCCGACCTTAAAGTCGATGGAGTTCTGCGCGGTTCCGGCCTTGGCGTCGGCGGCAATGGTCCAGGTGTTCATGGCGTCGATCTTCATGTTGGTGACATGGATGCCGTAGGCCGAATGATTGTCGATGGTGGTCGCGTCTTCTGAGGGGCCCTGAAGCGTGCCGTCGGCCTTGGCGACGAAGGGAATAACCGTCGGAACTTTGAACTCAACGTTGTCGATTTCGGTCCTGACCATTACTTT